>QMZV01000027.1 GCA_003663355.1 Candidatus Aenigmatarchaeota archaeon | reverse complement strand
TTTCTTCTTCCTTAAGAATTCTAATTTTCTTTTCTGAAATTCTTTTCGGAATCTCATTTTTGTTCTCTTTTAAGAAATGTTTTATTGCTGTTTCAACATTTAAAAATTTTCTTTTTACATCCACAAAAAATTTGTTGTTCTCTATATAGGGCTTGTATTTTTCTCCAATATATTTTTCAAGAAAATTGTTTACTTCTTTAGAGAAAATTGAAGGACCATCCTTCTTTTTGAATTTTGATAATCTTCTATTTTCTATTTCAAAAATAATAAATGCTTTTTTTATTTCATCTGTCCAGGAAAAATATCTGAGAACAGAAAAATCATTTTCTTTTAAATATTTTGCTAATTTTTTGGCAAATTTTCTTATCTGCGGATATAAATTTTCAGGAATTATATCTGGAGGTTTAAATTTAATTCCAGCAAAATCTGTCCCTCTTTTATCTTTTAATTTTTCTATTAAAAGATTTTTTGCATGTTTTTTTTGGACAGGGAATGTTTTTGTTTTCAGGTATCTAATTGCTTCAAGTTTTAATCTAAGAAAGTTTTGCGGAGATAAAGAAGCTGCAACATTTCTGTTTTTATCTACAGGGTCAATAACAATTAAAGCATCATCAAATTTTTCTCTTGCCTCCTTTTTTTCTAAAAGATTTTCAATATCTATGCAATCTCCAAAGTTTAGTTTTGATATTCCTTTCATACATCTTTCAAAAGTCCCGTAGTTAATAATTAGAAGTTCGCATAGATACCCGCTTAATCCATTATGCTTTGCATCTGCTCCGTAAATACCAATCTGCTTGCAAAAATATTTCATTAATCTTGCATGGTCAACTTTATATCCAGTTAGATTTTCTTTTATATACAAAGTGTGATGAGGGGATCTATCAACAGCAGAAATAATTTTCTCTCCTCTTTTTATTTCATAACAAGGCACAATATCTATTTCAAAATCTCTAACTTTAACTCTAACATAAGGATGTTCAGCATATTTAATATTATATGTTCCATTTAATTTCTCACAGATTGTTGTTCCAATTAGTAAACCTTGTTTTTCTAATTCATCTCTTCCGATTTTTTTTCTGAAAACAATAAACAAATCAATATCGTGGTCACCACTTAACCATGTTCCTTTTGAAATTGAGCCGCAAATCTGAGGATAAGCATAGAAAGGTTTTGCTACTTCAGCAGATATTTTTAAAAGTTTATTTAAAAATTCTTCAACATGTTCTTGTTCTATTTTACTTGGTTTTATTTTTTTAAGAACTTTTAATTCTGTTTTGTCCATAAACATCTATTTAAATTATTTTTCTTATATTTATGAACCTTTGGAAAGATTTGCCTGTTGGGGAAGGAAAAGAGCCGGAAGAGGTTTTTGCTGTAATTGAAATTCCAAAAAGATGCCAAAATAAATACGAATATAATCCAGAGAAAGGAATTTTCATCTTGGACAGAGTTCTTTATTCTCCAATGTTTTATCCAACAAATTATGCTTTTATTCCAAGAACTTGGAGTAAAGACGAAGATCCTTTGGATATTCTCGTTCTTTCTGAGGAGCCAATTTTTCAGGGTTGCATTGTTCTTGTCAGGCCTGTTGCTCTATTAAAAATGATTGATTCTAATGAGATAGACAATAAAATTATTTCAGTTCCTGTAAAGGACCCGAGATATAGTGAAATAAAAGATAAAAATGACTTAAATCAGCATTTATTAAAAGAGATCGCTCATTTCTTCCACAGATATAAAGAATTGCAGAACAAAAAAGTAGAAATTATTGGGTGGGAAGATAGGGAAAAAGCTCTAAAAGAGATTAAAGATTCTATAGAAAGATTTAAATCTAAATTTTAATATGTTTTATTTAGTAGATGTTGAGGAGAAGGTCGGAATAGAAGCACAAAAATTGAAACAGAATATTCAGGAGAGCATAGAGGAAAAATTAGAAGAGTTGCATTTAAAAGAGAAAAATGGAGTCTTTCTTGGAGTTGTTGAAATAAAAAAAATTGGAGAAACAGGAGAAATACTTCCTGAGAAACCTTATATTTATTTTGATGTTGAATATACAAGTTTGTTTTTTCAGCCAGTTCAGAATGAAATTGTTGAGGGTTATGTCACTGAAGTAGCAGAATTTGGTCCATTTGTTAGAATAGGCCCAATAGATGCTTTAGTTCATATTTCACAAATCACAAAAGAAAAATTAACTTATAATCCGGAACAGGATATAATTACAAGCAAAAATTCAAAAATTGTTATAAAAAAAGGAGAAGAAGTTAGAGCAATGGTTGCAAATTCATCAATTTCAGAGGAAAGAGTAAGAGTAAATTTGACAATGAAACAAGAAGGATTAGGATTAATTAAGTCGCTTTCAAAGAGTAAAAAATCAAAGAAATAATGACTGTTGCAATTATTGGAACTGGAATCACAAAATTTGGCGAGTTATGGGATAAGAATTGGGAAGATTTAGTTTTTGAAAGTTCTCTTGATGCAGTAAAAAATTCCAATATAGAATTTGAAGATATAAACTCTTGCTATGTTGGAAATATGAATTTGTCAAGATTTGGAGGCCAGGACCATATTGCTCCAAGAATTACAGAAATCCTTGGAATAAACAAAGTTATTAGGACAGAAGCAGCATGCGCTTCAAGTTCTATTGCCTTAAAACTTGCAAAAGATGAAATTGAGTTATCCTCTTTAAAAGGAGAAGAGAAAATTGCTCTCGTTATTGGTTTTGAAAAAATGACTGATAGAGTAGTTGGAGAAACAACAAGTATTTTAGCAGGTGCGTCACATTTTGATACAGAAGTTATTAATGGAGCAACCTTTCCAAGTCTTTATGCATTGCTTGCAGCACGATATTTGCATGAAACTGGAGCAAACGAAGAAGATTTACATGCTGTTGGAATAAAAAATCATAAGAATGCAATGTTAAATGAAAAAGCGATGTTCAGGAAAGAAATAAATTTGGAGGATTTTAAAATAAATATTGCAAGTCCGTTAAAATTATTTGATTGCTCTCCAATTAGTGATGGTTCCGCTTCTTTGGTTTTGACAACAGAGAAATATGCTAAGGAGTTAGGAGCAGATTATGTTAAATTAGAAGATATAGAGATAGGGACAAGTTCAATTTCTTTGGCGAAAAGAAAGGAATTGTTAGTTTTGGATTCAGCAAAAAGAGCCTCTGAATCTGTTTATAAAAAATTAAATCTTAAACCTAAGGATATAGATTTAATAGAAGTTCATGACTGTTTTACAATTAATGAAATTCTCTGTTTAGAAGCAGCAGGTTTTGCAAAAAAACTTGAGGGTTATAAAATAATAAGAAGTTTAATGCCTTATGAAAATATAAATAAAAGAGATGCCCCCATTCCTTATTTAATTGATGGGAAAGAATTGTTTGTGAATACAAGCGGTGGTTTGAAAGCGAAAGGTCATCCAGTTGGAGCAACTGGAGCTGCTCAGGTTGTTGAAGTTGTTAATCAATTGTTAGGAAGATGCGGAAAAAGAAATGTTAATCCAGAGATTGGAGCTACTTTGAATATTGGCGGAACAGGAGGAACAGCAACTTTTTCTGTTTTGTCTAAATAAAATCTTCTTTATTAACTTTCAAATTTTTAAATATTCCCTTGCTAATTATTTCATCCTTCCAACAATGAACAAATGGTCATGTTCATAAGGCTCTAAATCAATTGTTTCAATGATTTCAAAATCTTTACTCAATTCTTCAATTACTTCCCTGTAAATTTCTTTTACTTCTCTGACAGAATCTATCGCCTTTGCTTTTAAGGCAATTAAAATAATTCCTTTTTCTTTCAGAAAAACCTTGTTTCTTTTTAGAATTTGAACTTGGTCTCTCTGCGCAATATCTTCATAAACCAAATCAACTTTTCCAATCCATCCATAATTTTCCGGAAATCTTGCATCTTCTAAAATTGGGACGATATTCTTTTTTTTCCTGACTTTGTCAATTAGTTTTAATATTATTTTGTCAGAAACTTCAACTCCGTAAATAATTCCTTTTTCTCCAACAATATTTGAGAAATGCGAAATTGTTGTTCCGTGAGCGGCGCCAAGATACAAAATTTTCTGCCCTTTTTTCACCAGAAAATTCTGCAAACCGTTTAAAATGGCTGCGGCAGGTTTTGATTTGTATGGATTCCATTCCTCTAAATTTTTCCCTTTTGTGTACAGATTATTTCCTTTTTTATAAACTCCAGAAAATATTTGTTTCATAAAAGTTAATATATGAGAAAACTAAAGTTGCCTTTTGGAATTTTAGAAGACAAAAAATTGGTGGAGAGATTCTCAAAAAATCCTGAGGAAGCTGCAAAACAATATTTTGAGAGCAAAGTTAATCCGGGAATTTTAGAAGAAGAATTGGAAAAATTCTTTCCTTATAAAAATTTTCAGAAATGGATGAACGAATTTGGAATTGCCTTGATAAAATTAAAACTGAAAAATAGAGAAAAATCTGAAGAAAAATTAATTTTAAGTTCAAGAACTTTGAACGAACTGAACCATATAATTAATGTTCTGAGAAATAGAGAAAAAATTCTGTCAAATTACGAAACATACAGACCAACAATTGAAAATGCGGAAAAATTAAAAGAGAAAGTTGAAAATATGGTAAAAGAAGATGTTAAAAAAATTGCACCAAATTTATCCACCCTTTTGGGACCTATTCTTGCTGCAGAGTTAATTGAAAAAGCAAAAGGATTGAGAAATCTTTCAAAAATGCCAGCCTCAAAAATTCAGATTTTGGGAGCGGAGAAATCTTTGTTTAAATATCTAAAAGAAAAACAGAAAATTCCAAAATATGGAATGATTTTCAAATCTGAGTTTATTCAAGAAGCAAAAAAAGAGGATAGGGGGAAAGTTGCCAGACTTCTATCTGCAAAAATAATGCTGGCAGCGAGACTGGACTATTTCTCAAAAGAAAACAAAGGAGAAGAAATCAGAGAAGAATTAATTAAAGAAATTAAGAAAATTTCACAGAGAAACTGAAATTCTTTTCTTATTTAGATTTCTAAAATTATCTTATGCTTCTCTTAACTTCAGATTTTCACTTAGGTTATGGCTATAACACAGAAAGAGAAAAGGATTGTTTTTTTGTTCTGGATGAAATTTTAAAAGAACCAGCGGATTTAATCCTGTTTGCTGGAGAT
Organism: Candidatus Aenigmatarchaeota archaeon; assembly: GCA_003663355.1. Taxonomy (GTDB): domain Archaea; phylum Aenigmatarchaeota; class Aenigmatarchaeia; order QMZS01; family QMZS01; genus QMZS01. The sequence continues at coordinate 4,372 of QMZV01000027.1, read as the reverse complement.
TTGTTTGATTCAAGGGTGCCAAGACTTGAAGTTTTGGCAGAGGCGATGAATTTTCTATCAAAATTAAAAGAAAAGAAAAGCGAGGCAAAGTTCATAGAATGCGACAAAGAAATCAATAAGCGGGCTCTGCATGGAGTTCCTTTTATTTCAATTTATGGAAATCACGAGAGAAGGGCAAACCTGATAAATCCAATTCAAAGTCTTGAAAAAGCGGGTTTATTGATAAATCTTCACTGCCAGAAAATAGTTTTTGAATTAAATGGAGAAAAGATTGCAATTCATGGAATGAGTTATGTTCCAGAGAAATATTCAAGAGATGTTTTAACTGAATGGAATCCAAAACCAGTTCCGAATGCAAAAAATATTCTCCTATTGCATCAGAATATTGAACCTTTTATTTATTCTCCTCTGGAAGATGTTAATTTAAAAATTTCAGATTTGCCAAGAGGATTTGATATTATTCTTAATGGACATATCCATTTCAGGAATATAGTGCAGATTGGGAATGGAAAATTATTAATGCCAGGAAGCACCATTCCAACACAATTGAACAAAAAAGAATCGGAAATCAGAAAAGGTTATTTTATTCTAAATAAAGAATTAAAGTTTAAGGAGATAAAACAGAGAGATTTTTACTATAAAGTTGCCGAGAGAAAAGAAGAAATAGAAGAATTCCTAAAAAATCTCAAAGAGAGCGAATTAAAACCGATAATTAAAATAAAAATAAAAAATACGAGCAGTTTAGATTTAAATATAATTGAGAAAAAATACAGGGAAAAGGGAATTTTAATTTTCAAAAAAGAGATGGAAAGAAGTTTTGAAAAACAAAAAACTGAAATATTGAGAAAACAAATGAGCGCTGAAGAATACGGGATGAAATTGTTGAAAGAAAGGAGTAAATTTGAAGATTCGGATGAACTTTTGAATTTAATTATTGAAGATGATTTAAAAGGTATTGAAAATCTGTTGAGGGAGAGTTTTGAAAGAACTCAAAAAAAGGAAAATCTATGAAAAAACAAGTCTATTTTTTGAAACTTTAATTTTGCACTCCTTTGAACAAGAACCTGAAGTGTTAAGATCAATATTGCAATTATAAACAGAAGAAGAAACTATTTTTAAAGGATTTGTTTCTATCCTGAAATTTCCTATACTTAACTTGATTTCTGCTTCTTTATTTTTCAGACTCTGCAAAAAGTAGCATATTTTTTCTGCCTGCATTTTTTCTAATTCAAGATTTTTATCAGAAACAAAGTTATCTGTGAAATAATAAAAAAAAGCAAAAACAGCAATTCCTACCGAAAACAATAAAACATAAACTATTGCTGGATATAAACCCTTCTTCATTATTTAATTTTTTTAATATGTTATGAAAGCAGTTATTTCAAAAAATGGAAAAAGTTTCCAGATTGAAATAAATGGAGAGTCTATTTATGGAAAAAAAATTGGAGATAAAATAGATGGGAATTTAATTGGTTTAGATGATTATGATTTGCAAATTACAGGCGGAAGTGATAAGCAAGGATTTCCAATGAGAAAAGGCGTAAGTGGTACCTCAAGGAAAAGATTACTCTTATTAGGAGGACCTGGATACAGACCGAAAAGAAAAGGTGTTAGAAGAAGAAAAAGCATTAGGGGAGAAGTTGTTTCAGAGGAAATAACACAATTGAATCTAAAAGTATTAAAAGAGGGAAAGAAAAAATTTGAGGATTTTCTCAAGAAAAAAGAAGATAAAGAGGAGCAAGGAAAAAATTGAAACTAGAAATAACTAAACCTTAAACCGAGCTATTTCTTTAATCAAATCTACATGAGTCAGAAAAATTGTTCTGCAACAATATCTTGTAATTCCTAAATCATCCAAAACTTTAGCTGGCTCTTCTCCATTTTCAACTCTCTTTTTATATTCTTCCCAAAGATGGCCGATTACTTTTCCGCAGGTGAAACATCTAACTGGAATTATCATATTTATATTTATTTTAAAATTAATATTTATTAAATTATAAAGAATTTTATGAAAATAGCAATTCCAACAGAAGATAAAAAACTGAATGGAAAAGTAGCTGATCATTTTGGAAGGTGCAATTATTATATTTTTCTTGATGAAGAAGGAAAAGTTATTGAAATAGTGGATAATACAAGCAAACATAAAGGCGATAAATTACCTCCAGAACTTATAAAAAATCATGGAGCAGATGTTTTATTATGCAAAGGGATTGGTCCAAAGGCTCTTGATTTATGCAAGCAATTTGGGATTGATGTTTATGTCTTAGAATCAAAGACGGTCAAAGAAATTTTTGAAAAGTGGAAAAATGGGAAAATTAAAAAAGCAAGTTTTGAAGATGTTTGCAAAAGATAAAAAAATTATTCTAAAAGTAAAAAATTTAACAGTAAAATTAGACAAAGAAGAAATTATTAAAAATCTCTCTTTTGAAGTAAAAGAAGGACAGGTTTTAACTATTCTAGGCCCAAATGGAGCTGGGAAAACAGTTTTATTAAAAACCTTGTTGGGAATCTTACCATATAACGGAAAAATTGAGTGGAAAATAAATGTTAAAATAGGTTATGTTCCTCAGAGAGTGCCTTTTGTAAAACAGATTCCAATAAGTGTTAGAGAATTCTTTTTGTTGAAGACAACAAAAGAAGAAGCAGAAAAAATTTTGGATAAAATTGGATTTGAAAAAAGAATATTGGAGAAGAGATTGGGAGATTTATCTTCTGGACAATTTCAAAGAATCTTGGTCGCATGGGCATTAGTTAAAAATCCAAATATTTTGCTCTTTGATGAGCCAATGACAGGAATTGATGTGAAAGGAAAAGAAACAATTTATTCTTTATTATTAAAACTGAAAAAAGAAAGAAATCTAACAATTTTATTGGTAACTCATGATTTGAATATAGTTTTTAAGATTTCTGATTATGTAATTTGTTTAAATAAGTATTGCATGTGTAGAGGACCTCCAATTAAAAATGTGACTCCAAAAACATTACAAAAGTTATATGGAAGTAAAATAAAATTTTATGCGCATAAGTAAAAAATGGATGGATTTATTTTTAGTTTGATAATCGGAATATTCATTGGTGGTGTATGTGGATATTTGGGAACTTTGATGCTGTCCAGAAAAATGGCTTTGACAGCAGGTCCATTAGGACATTTAACCCTGCCAGGAATTGCTCTATCTTTAATTTATGGTTTTGATGTTTCTCTTGGCGCTTTTCCATTTGTAATTCTCGGAATTTTTTTGATATGGCTCTTTGAGACAAGAACAAAATTGCCAATGGAGACTCTTACAGCTGTTGTTTTTGCTTCTGGAGTTGCTATTGCTTTTTTGTTTTTGCCAGTTGAGCAGGCAGAAACAGCGTTGATTGGGAATATAACAAGAGTTGATATCTACGGAACAATAATTACTTCTATTTTGTGTTTCCTGATTTTTCTTATTATAAGAAAAAATTATCATAAAATGGTTTTGATAAATATTTCTGAAGATCTGGCAAAGGCAAGCGGAATCAATGTAAGAAAAAATAATCTTCTTTATCTCTTCTTAATAGGCATACTTGTATCTCTTGGAGTAAGAATGGTTGGAGGATTATTAACAGCTGCCTTGTTTGCAATTCCAGCTGCTTCTTCAAGAAACTTTAGCAAAAATTTATTCCAGTACACAAATCTATCAATATTTTTTGGGATTCTTTCTTCACTTTTGGGAATTTTAATTTACAAGTTTACAAATCTTCCTGCAGGGCCATTAATTATTTCAGTAAGTTCACTAATTTTTTTGATTTCAGTGATTTTTAAGAGATAAATTTTGACATTTATTTTTTTAAAACTAAATTATATTGCGGGGGTGTCCGAGTCAAAGGTTTATCTCCAAAAAACCTTTCTCGAATGGCCAAAGGAGCAGGACTTAAGAAATTAAGTTATGAGAACTTTGTTCAATGATATCTTGAGAAATCCTGTGCGTTAGTCGCTGCGAGGGTAGAATTTTGTTCCCTTCATCGAATCCCTCCCCCCGCAGTTTTTAATTATAACCAACTTCCTAATTGCAAAACTTTCCCTTCCTGCAAGTGATCTGAAATTATTTGCAATCCTACAGGCATTCCTTCTGATGTTCCGCATTTTATTGAAAGATGGGGAAAACCGCAAAGATTTGGAGCAACAGTTAAAATATCCATCGCATATTGCTGTGCCGGAGAAAGTACAGCAATATCTGTAAATTTTGGAGCAACAATTGGCATAGTCGGAGTAAGAATGCAATCAAATTTTTTAAATTTTTCCTTAAATTCATTAATTATATGTTTTCTAACTTTCAGAGCTTTTAGATAATATTTATCTCTGTAACCGGATTTTCTGTAAAAAGTTCCCATCAAAATTCTTCTCTTC
>QMZV01000026.1 GCA_003663355.1 Candidatus Aenigmatarchaeota archaeon | reverse complement strand
TTTTTTTGGGTTTAACTTTCAATCCAAAAATCAATTCTGTTCTCGGATTTTTAACTATAATAATAATTTTGCTGGTTTCCTATTTGGGGACTCAATCTCAGGCTTTGACAAAAAAAAGACTTTATTCCGGGTTTGGCAGGGCAGATAGATTTCTTTTACTCTTCATTTTCTTAATTGTTTCAGAATTCTGGTTTGTTCTAAATTATGGAATTTTGTTAATTTTGATTCTTTCTTTGATTTCCTTTGTTTATCGGTTTTTTATTATTTTAAAATCTTTGTAGTTTTATATTTCAATTATTTTGCCAACTCCTCCTTCAATATATTTCTCTGGATATAAAGATTTTATCTCTAATTTGTGTTGGGTGCAATGGCATGGGCAAACTAATTTCAAATCATTGAGTAAATCAAAATCTTTGAAACCGTGCAAGCCTCCGATAAGAGCATAAACTTTTCCGAACTGAGAGGCAACTTTGAGAATGTTTTCAACTTTTGGATGGGAACAACCAACAATTACGACAATTCCTTTTTCTGTTTTAACACACAAAGATTGCTCTATTCCTTCTAGCTCTCCCGTTGAAAAAATGTTCTCATGAAGTTTGATTTTTTCTTTTACATAGATTACTTCTTTTGCATTAAGATTCTCTTTAAATGAAGAGGGAACATAAATTTTAACATTTCTGTTCTTATCAAGAAAATCAGATAAGCCGCCTGTATGGTCAAAATGTGGGTGAGAGATAAAAACTTCATCTATTGATGAAGGTTTGATTTTAAGTTTTTCCATATTGTTTAGAAGTATTCTTCCGCTTGCTCCAGTATCAAAAAGAATCTTTTTATTTTCTGCTTCAACAAGGCAAGAAAAACCCCAATCTGCTTCCAATCCCTCTTTATAAATTTCGTTGTCGTATATCAGAGTGATTCTCATAAGTTATTTAATCAAAAGTTATATTCAATCAGAGTCAGCTTGCAAGAATCAATAACTTTATAAATACTAATAAAATAATCAAAATATTATGGATATAAAAGAATTATTAAAGACTGCTAGAGAAATCTGGGGCAATCAAAAATTGACACTTTCTCAAATTATAGTTAGGATGGGTAAAGTTTTCGGTGATATTTGTCGATGGGAAAGAAACTATGAAAGAGACAAAGCCATCCATACCGATGAAGAATTGAAGAAAGAATTAGGTAATATCATTTTCTCAACTATCAGATGGTGTGATGATTTAGGCTATGACCCTGAAGAGTGTATTCGCTTAGCTATTGACTGTCAAAAGAAATTGAGTAAGGAATTAGAAAAAGAAGGAAAAGTATAGCTCGCCGACCCCCCGTTCGTTAAATCTTGTATGTTATATTCAATCAGAGTCGGCTCGCAGAAAGAAAAAGTTTTTTAACTTTTAAATTTATTTCATTCACTTTTATGGAATTGAAAAAATACAAAGCAGTAAAGGCATTGATTCAATATAAAAATAAGTTTCTTCTTTTGAAAAAAGAAGATTTTATTGGTGGAGAATATGAACTTCCAGGAGGAAGAAAAAAACCTCAAGAGAATGATGAATCAGCGCTAAAAAGAGAAGTTAAGGAAGAGAGTGGATTAGATATAAAAATAATAAAATTATTAAACTCATGGAGTTTAGATTTACCAGAAAAAGGAACTCATTTAGATGGAAAAACATACTTATGTGAATCTTATTCTGACAAAGTAAAAATAAGTGAAGAGCATAGTGGTTACATCTGGGTTCCAAGAGAAAACTTGAGAAAATATAGTCTTCCTTCGTGGTTAGAAGATGCTATCAATCAATTATAAGCTCGCTCTTACCGACTTCCTCGCTAATCGCTCGAATTCCCTAATGGAATTATAACAGCCGATAAATTGATCCATTTCATTCCGCTCAAATGCTCATGCACTTCATTTATCGGCAATACGATAAATTCAATCCAAAGCTTTCAAAATCTCCTCAAAACTTTTCCTTGTTTTTATTCCCAATGGAGAAAAATGGGTTCTTTCTGCGTCAAGTTTTTCAAGCAACAATCCCATCTCCTTCGGTTGCTTTTTATTTAATTTGCAAAGTTTATGAATTTCATAATAGGGCGGATAATTTTGCTCATTCCTTATCGTTCTTATAAATCTACTTATATTTGGAAGATATTCAAATTCTTTTCTGGGAAGTTCTTCTAATTTTCCTTGAAGTTCAAATTTCTTCACAATTGACCACCATTTTTCTAAAATTTTATTGCAAAATTCTTTTTGAGCAAAATCGCCAAGATAAATCTCCTGAATTAAACTTGTTTTATTTCCGCAAAATCCGCACTTTTCAAAAATTCCTTCCTTTCTCCATCCGCATTTCTGGCAGTAAGAGATATAATCAAAATTTTTTAATAATTTGTCTGCTCTTTTAGCGCCCCTTTCAATTTTCCCAAAAACCCTAAAATAATGTCTTCTGCAATAAGAGAAGATTGGTTTGAATGCAAGATCATATCTCGCAAAATTTTTTATTGTAGCAGAAATTAAAATTCTCAAACCAAGTTCTTTTGAAAAATCTGTTCTCAAACTTTTTATTCCGTACCTTCTCAGACAAGTCAGAAGAGAAGTTCCGCATAAAGGTGCAGTATCGGTTGCCGTTATCGCCACATTTCCATGATTTTTTATTGCTCTTGCACAAGAATCTAAAAAGTAAATTGGAGAACCAAAAGGATCAATATCAATAAAATCAAATTTTTCTCCAAACATCAACACATTTGCATCTTTATTTTCAACTCTTATTTTAAACTTATTTAATCTTGCATTTTTTTTAATCAATTCTGAAGCTTTTGGATTTTTATCGTTCGCAACAACCTCTGCATTATCCAAAATGGATTTGTATCTTAAACTTCTAACACCGCTCCCAGCCAAACAATCGCAAATTTTCTTTGGCTTTAAAATTGATACAATTACTTCGCTCAAATCCCTGTCAAATTTCATTTCAGGATTGTAAAAAACTTCGTCTTTTTTTGTAATTTTTCTTCCAGTTGGCACGAAAAATTTAATTTTTCCTTCTTTTTTAATCTCTAGTTTCATAAATTTTATTTTATTATGGATAAATACGCAAAAAGCGGTGTAAATATTGAATTAGAGGGAAACTCTATAAAAAGTTTGGTATCTGAACTGAAAACAAACTTGGAAGGAATATTTGCCAAATATGATTACAAATATGGAAAAGCTTTGGGTTTTAGTTCAGATGGTATAGGTAGCAAAATTTTGTGTTATCAGGCTGTTGGAGATTACTCTAACATTGGTTATGATTTGGTTGCAATGAATGTCAATGACTTGGCATCAGAATTTATACCACCTTTATATTTTGTGAATTGTATCTCAACAAATAAACCGGATCCAGAACTTAGCAAAGAACTCGGAAAAAGTTTGAATAAGGCTTGTGAGATGGCTAAAGTTATTCCAGCCGGAGGAGAATTTGCAAGTTTGCCAGATCAAATAAAAGAATATACTTTTGATTGGATTGGTTTTGTGTTCGGAATGGAAGATGAAGATAAACATAGAACATATATTAAAAAAAGAAACAATTTAGAACCAGATTTAATTCTCCTCGGAATAAAAAGTTCTGGAATTCACTCAAATGGATTAACATTGGCAAGGAGATTATATGAAGATGGAATAATGGATTTATATGATAAAGTTCCAGAATCTGATAAAACTCTTGGAGAAGAATTAACAACCAAAACAAAAATTTATTCAAAACTAATGACAGAACTTAGAGATGATGTAGAATTTTTTGCACATATAACTGGAGGAGGCTTTAAAAATTTAATAAGAGTGCTGCCATCAAATTTATATGCAAAATTAAAAATTTCAGAGGTGAGTCCTATTTTTAAATTAATACAAGAAAAATTAAATGTATCAGATGCGGAGATGTATAGTGTATTTAATATGGGAATTGGTTTGGTAGTTGGAGTAAAAAAAGAGAATAAGGAAGATGTAATTAGCAAAATTGAAAAGGAAAATGAAATTTGCCTAGATTTGGGTTCGCTGGAAAAAGGTGAAAGAAAAGTTGTAATAAATGATAAAATTATTTTGCGAAACTATTGGTAGACAGATTCTTAAAAATTTTTTCTATCCTTTGCTTGTCTTTGCTGTTATTAATTTGAAAATTTTTTTATAACCCCCTTCAGATGTGCTAAAGAATAATGTAAAGAACTGTGTCGCCTCTAACAAGCATGTCTTTGTATTTTGTTGTCTCTTCTTCCTTTTTTAACTCAACATCTGTCAACCACATATTCAGATGTAAATCCTGAGCTTTTAGAGTCCCTGATATTTCAATTCCGTTCTTTAGTCTCAACAGCACTCTCTTCCCTTTTGAATTATTTAGCGCATCTATTGGTCTGTTTTCTTCCATAAAATTAAATAAAACTTTAAATACCTTTATTAAGAGAAGTTTAACTAATTTTATTTTTGCTAAATTATGGAAACTTTGCCTAAGAGACCAAATTTTAAAGAAATTGAGTTGAGGTGGAGAGAGTATTGGAAAAAAGAAAAAATTTATAAGTTTGACATAAACACCAAAAAGAAAATATTCTCTATTGATGTTCCTCCAATTACACCTTCAGGAAAAATGCATATAGGGCATGTTATGAGTTATACACAGTTTGAGTATATAGCAAGATATAGGAGGATGCTTGGATTTGAAGTTTTTTTTCCAGCATGCTTTGATGACAATGGGTTGCCAACTGAAAAATATGTTGAAGAAATAAAAAAAATATCAAAAGCAAGCATTGACAAGAAAAAATTTAGAGAGATGTGTTTTAATCTTTCAACAGAACTTGAACACGAGTATTCTAAAATTTTTGAAGCTTTAGGATTCTCGTGGAATTATGATTTGTTGTACCGAACAATTGATAGTTTTTGTCAAAAACAGGCTCAAAGATCTTTTATTGATTTATATAAGAAAGGAGAAATCTATAGAAGGGAAGAGCCGACAATTTGGTGCCCATTTCATCAGACTGCTCTAGCCCAAGCAGAAGTTGATGACTTCGAAAGAATAACAACACTAAACTATTTGAGTTTTGATTTGGAAGAAGAAGGGAAAATAGAGATAGCAACAACAAGACCTGAATTGCTGCCTGCATGCGTAGGAATATTGGTTCATCCAGAAGACGAGAGATATAAAAAATATATTGGCAAGAATGCAATTGTCCCAATCTTCTCTCAAAAAGTTAAAATCCTTGCTGATGAAAAAGTTGATCCAGAATTCGGAACCGGTGCTGTAATGGTTTGCACATTTGGAGATAAAACAGATATTGAATGGTGGAAAATTCATAAATTGCCAATCAGGATCTGCATTACAAAAGAAGGAAAATTAAATGAATTAGCAAAACAATATAAAGGATTAACAATAGAAGAAGGAAGGAAACAAATAATTAATGATTTAAAGGAAAAAAACATTTTGTACAAACAAGAGGAATTGAAACAAACAGTAGGAGTATGTTGGAGATGCAAAACCCCTGTTGAATTTATAGTTACAAAGCAATGGTTTGTTAATATATTAAAACATAAACAAAAACTTATTGAATTTGGCCAAAAATTAAACTGGTATCCAGAATTTTACAGAAAGCGTTATGAAGATTGGGTAAATAATTTAAAATGGGATTGGTGCATTTCAAGGCAAAGATATTACGGAATTCCGTTCCCTGTCTGGTATTGCAAAAATTGTGGAGAAGTTGTTTTAGCAGAAGAGGGAAAATTGCCTGTAGACCCAGAGAAGGATCATCCAGAGAAATGCCCAAAATGCGGATGTAATGAATTTATTCCAGAATTGGATGTTTTTGATACTTGGTTTACCTCTTCCATTTCTCCTTTAATAAATTCAAAATGGAAAGAAGATGAGAAATTTTTTAATAAAATATTTCCGATGTCTCTTAGGCCGCAGGGACATGATATCATTAGAACATGGGCATTCTATACAATATTAAAATCCTATCTTCATTTAGGAAAACTGCCATGGAATGATATAATGATTTCTGGGCATGGTTTGGATAAAAAAGGAAGGAAAATGTCTAAATCTTTGGGAAATATTGTTGAACCTCTTGATATTATTGAAAAGTATTGTGCAGACTCTCTAAGGTTATGGGCAACAACAGCAAAAGTTGGAGAAGATTTGCCTTTCAATGAAAAAGATTTAAAGCACAACACAGATATTTTAATTAAGTTATGGAATGCAGCAAGGTTTATTCATCCAAATATTGAGAAATTAAATAAACCTGAACTAACTTTGGTTGATAAGTGGATTTTGACAAGATTTAGTAAAGTTATTAAAGAATATCACAAAGCTTTTGATAAATATGAAGTTAGCGAGGCAAGAAGAACTGTTGAACTTTTTTTTAAACATGAATTCTGCGACTTTTATTTGGAAATGGTTAAATACAGGATTTACGGTGAAAATGATAAATTAAGTGCAAAATGGACTTTATATCATGTTTTGTTAGGAATACTTAAACTTTTTGCCCCATTTATTCCATACATAACAGAAGAATTATATCAGACCTTATTCAGAAAAACAGAGGGGGATGTTAGCATCCATTTATCTGAATTCCCAGATTTGAAAATTGAAGATAAAGATTCTTTAGAAATTGGAGAATTGCTGAAAAAAGTAATAGCAGAAGTTAGGAAGTGGAAAATATCAAACAAATTATCCCTTGGAAAAGAAATAAGCAGAATAGAGATAATAGCAGAGAAAGAAGAAATTGAAAAATTAAAACTTGTTCTACCTGATATAAAAGGAACAAATCGGGTTAGGGAAGTTTTGTTCAAAGAGGGGGAATTTAAGGTTAATTGTTGGATTTGACCTTTTTATGCAAGATTTATATACTAAAAAATATATATTCCGTCACCGAAAACTATATATATAGTATTAAATACTATTATATTGTGGTTGAATATGAAGGCAATAGGGTGTGATGGGACAGTAATAATATGTGGAACAAAAGAAGAAATAAGGAAGTGGGAAGAAGAGCATCACGAATATATAGATAGGGGTACTTTTGATTCTGGCAAATATTTATACAAACCGCCACTCAATATGAATATATATTATGCAAAGAATACAAAAGAACAGTGTCTTAGAGATGCAGCCATAAGTGCTGAAGCTTATGAACTATATGGAAAATAATAATTTCTTTTCAATTTCTATCAAAACTTAAATTTTTAACTAATTTTATGCAGTACAATTCAAAAGAGGTAGAGGAGAGAATCAAAAAAAAATGGGAAACAGAAAAAATTCCAGAAAAAATAATAAATCGGAAAGAGGGAAAAAAATTTTATTTATTGGACGGACCTCCTTATGTGAATGCTTCTCCACATGTCGGACATATTAAAACCACAACTTACAAGGATGTCTGGGGAAAATTCAAATTTATGCAGGGTTTCAAAGTCTGGTTTCAGCCGGGATTTGATTGCGGAGGTCTGCCAATAGAAAACAAAGTGGAGAAAAAATTTGGAATTAGGGAGAAAAAAGACATTTATAAAATAGGAATTGATAAATTCATAGAGGAATGCAAAAAATTTGCTATTGGTAATGAAAAGGAATGGATGGACATGTATAAGAAAATCGGAGCTTGGAGAGGTTATTTGGCTCCTTATCTTACAAGTGAAAATTATTACAGAGAATCCGGCTGGTGGGCGGTTAAGAAAATTTACGAGAAAGGCCTTCTCGTTCCGGGTGAGAAACCAAATTTCTGGTGTCCTCACTGCGAAACCGTACTGAGCGGATATGAAGTTACGGATGCTTATCGGGAATTGAAGAGTCCTTCCATTTTTATAACTTTTAAAATAAAAGATAAGTCGGAATATCTGCTCGTCTGGACAACAACTCCTTGGACCCTTCCGGCAAACGTTGCTCTTTGTGTTCACCCAAACGAAAAATATGTTAAAGTTGAGACAAAAGGAAAAAAAATAATTATCGCAGAGAAAAGATTGAAATTTTTGGATGAACTTTCTCTTCAATATAAAATTTTAGATAAATTTGAAGGTAAAAAATTGGACGGCCTGAAATATGAGCCCTTGCTGGATATTCCGCTGCAAAAAGAACTGGAAAAAACAAATAATGCTCACAGAATAATTCTTTCAATACCTCTGATGAAAAAAAGAGTTGCCGGAAAGATTAAAGAGAAGAAAGAGGTGGAAGGAAGTGACGAATTTGGACATCTTGTGGATATTTCTACTGGAACAGGAATAGTTCATATAGCCCCTGGACATGGAGCAGAAGATTACACTATAGGAGAATACTACGGTCTGCCGTCTCCGTCTCCAGTAGACGAACAAGGAAAATTAAAGGAAGAAACAGGCATCTTTAAGAATTTGAAAATAGACGAAGCAAACAAACAAATTTCTGATTATCTTGAATCAAAAGATTTGTTATTTTATAAAACAGAATTGATGCATTCTTATCCAGTATGTTGGAGATGCAAAACCCCTTTGATTTACAGAAAGAGCAGGCAATGGTTTTTAAAGCTGGGTCCTCTCAAAAAAAAGATTTTGGAAGAAATTAATTCTGTAAAATGGCTTCCTGATTTTGTTAAAGAACAATATTCAAATCTGGTTCAGAATTCTCCTGACTGGTCAATAGTCCGACAGAGGTTCTGGGGAATACCCTTGCCGATCTGGATTTGTAAAAAATGCAAATCTTTAAAAATAATTTCTTCAAGAGAAGAATTAAGAAAAAAATCCATAGAAGATTTGCCAGAAGATTTTGATATTTCAGTTTCCGTTGTTGACAATATTCATCTAAAATGCGAGTGTGGAGGTGAGATGGAGAGAGAAAGCGGAATAATGGATGTATGGTTTGACTCAGGAATCGCACCCTTTGCTTCTCTTGGTTATCCATTTAAAAATAAAGATTTGTTTGAAAGTCTTTGGCATGTAGATTTAATTGATGAAAGTCAGGATCAGATTAGAGGATGGTTTAACAGTTTAATGATTTGCGGCATATCTATTTTCGGAGAGGCGCCATACAAAACAATTTGTACGAACGGATGGACTTTAGATGAAAAAGGAGAAAAAATGTCGAAGAGTCTTGGAAATGTAATATGGGCAAAAGATGCTTATGAAGAAATAGGGGCAGATGTGCTTAGATTGCATCTTTGCTCTACAAATGCTCCATGGGAATCATTGAATTTTTCCCTGAGAGAAGCAAAAATCATAAAAAACAATCTCAATACTCTTTATAATCTCGTAAGTTTTGTTAAATCATATTTTAAAGACTCCAATAAAATAATTGATATAAAAGAATTACCGGACTTATGGCTTCTCTCAAAAATTAATTCTCTTGTTAAAGAAATAACGGAAGACATGGAAAATTTCAGATTTCACCACGCTACAAGAAAAACAATTAATTTTATTATAAATGACTTCTCCAGAATATATATTAAATTGGTCAGAGATAGAGCGGAATCAGAGGAAGTCAGAGAGGTTATGTTATACACCCTAAAAAAAGTTTTGAAATTGCTTGCCCCTTTCGCACCTTTTTTATCGGAAGACCTTTACTCCGGTCTTTTTGAAAAATCTGTTCATCTTGAAAGTTGGCCGAAGGTTGATGAAGACAAAATAAATAAGGATTTAGAGGAAAAATTTGAAATTGGAAAGGAAATATCAGGAGCAATAAACAGCGAGAGGCAAAAGCAAAATATCCGGTTGAGGTTGCCGATAAAGAG
>QMZV01000025.1 GCA_003663355.1 Candidatus Aenigmatarchaeota archaeon | reverse complement strand
GAAGTTATAGACGAAGCATTGCAGAAGGGAGATACTTCAGAAAAGCAATTAAATAAATACAATATTGAATGGTGGAAACAAAGGGGAATTTATTTGAGAAAAGTTGAAAAATTAAGAGAAGTTGTTGAAAAACTTTCGGATGATGATTTTAATTATCTTGCAGAGAATCTAACTGGAGAAGATTTAATAAATTTCAGCAGAGGAAGCGGCTTAAAAACTCTTGGAAAATTATTGATAAAAAGACCAAATTTAATTAAGTTTGCCAAGGCTTTGTTTTAGCTTCTTAATACTTCCCATATTCTATTTGTTAGATCTTCCTTGTATTTTATAAATTTGCTTTCAACTAAGTTACGGTCAAAAGAATACATTCCACTCTCTTCTTTATCTCCTAAAAGATTGGCAATAGCACGATAATTTTGTGTTACAAAAACCCACCACAGTAATTTATCTGCTCCCGTTATTTTTAAGTCCTCTATATCAACACCAAAATATTTTTTTACTCCTTCAGATAAAATTTCGGTGATTTCACTAGCCATTAGGTATTCTGAAGTATGAAGTTCCTCTTTAAATCTTGAGCAAAGATATTCTTTTAATTCCAGAAGTGAATAATCAAGATTTATTTTTTGCATCATATCTCTGAACTAATTATCATTTTTTAATATTTATAGATTTCTATGATTTAAAATATAACATATTGTGGATAAACGAAGTGATGTAAGCATTTGGACGAAGCATAGCGGAGTCGTTTATCCGCTATTCAACAACTGAACGGAGTGTGGAAAGCGAAATCTTTGATTTTGTGCAGAGTTGCAGATGCTCTGTAGGAGGCGCAGATTTTATTGGTATATCAAAAGTGTATAAGCTTTTCCTCGATACCAAGAATATATAAGTAAATCTTCGGGAAGTTTTTTGATGGCATCTCTTCTAGGATGAGGATCACAAATTAAAAAATTCTTTCCATCATAACCATAAACCACAATTCCATGTTGATCAAGTATTTTTCTTCTCTTCTTTGACGGTACGCCACCGTATGCTGGACCTATTTTTATTGAAAGGAGTGGTGGAATTCCTTTTTTGAGCCAATTGATAAGATCCTCTTTCTTTGGAATTTTTAAAGTCAGTTTTCCACCTTTTTTAATCATATTAATATCATATTTTATTTCGGGATAATATATTTGGTCTATTTTTCTCTTTTGTTTCTTTAATCTTTCAATCAATTTTTTTCCTTTTAATTTTGCAATATCTGCATCGTAAATATTTGATAGGTTGTAGTTAATCAATTCTGCTTTAAATCCTAAATCTAAGGCAACACAAGCCATTTGTGCCCACCAGCAACCAACTTTAGGATCTAGTTCGGCTAATTTGATTATTTCATTGTAAGTTAATTTTTTGTTGTAGTAATTCAAAATCATTTGTAAACAAATAAAACCACAAGCCATATCTTTTCTTTTTTGTTTATAGATTGGAACACTAAGTTTTATCATAAAAATAAGTTATTTTCATTTGTTTAAAAAGTTTCTTTTTTAAGCACACACCTCTAAGAGAGGTTGTAGAAGAAAAGTATCTGCAATTTCATTGAACAATGATTAAACAATATCCCCCTTCCCATAAGGCACAATTCTCAAAAATTCATCTATGTTGATTTTTTCTATTTTTTTTATCTCTTCTTTTTTTGATTTTGAAATTATTCTCGCCTTTATATTTTCAGCCAATTCCCTGCCTTTTTTTTCTCCGGGAACTACAACAACAAAATTTTTTGGTTTTTTTAGAGAGTTTGCCGGACAAACTATTGGTTCAAATTTCTCATTTACGCCAATTAAAAGTTTTAATTCAACTCTTAAAAAATTCCTTTTTCCATAAATCATGAAAGAACCTTTTTTTGAGCAACCTCTCTTTAAAACCTGTTCTGGTCTAACCCAATATACTTCTGCGATTCCAAGTTTTGAAATCCAGAATCTGGAATAACACCCAACAAATTGAGCCCCTTCTTTAATTGCCTGTTCTGTTATCTTTTTCCCCTCGCTTCTGATAATTCCAAAGGGAGAACCGGGGATATGCGCATGCAAAACAATATCATTTTTCTTGCAATATTTTTTAATTAATTTCTCATTTGTGTCAGCATCCTTTCCAGCGACTACGAGAAAATTATCTGAAGTAAAAAAATGCCTGAATTGTTCGTACCATTCTCTTCTTTTTTTTTCTAATTTTTCTACTTTGTTTTTTTCAACTTTTTCAAGAAGCAATTTTTCTATTTTTTTCGCTTTCTCTCTCGCCTTCTTGGATTTATCATACAATCTGTTTATTTCATCTTTTAATTCGGTGTTGATATTCAATTCAATTTCTTCTCCCTCCAGTTTTAGAATTATAATCCCTTCCTTTTCCATTTCAATTGGTTTTTCAATTCTTTTTTCTTTTCTGAATATATCTATGCTTCTTTCTATTTCATCTTTGTATTTTAAAATCAGATCTGCCATCTTTTTAAATTTTTTTTCATCCTTCAAATATCTTTCCAAATTTTTTTTCTGATTTTCCCTTATGATTTCTTCTTTCGTTTTTTTCTTTTTAGAAAAAAATTCCTTTAGAGCCTCTGAAAAACTTCTTTTTTTTTCAAAATTCAATTTCAGAGTTTCAAGTTCAATTGGAGAAACAAAGAACTTCTCTCCATCCTTAAAATAAATTCTCGGACTGATTTTCTGATTTAATACATCTTTTCCCTTCAGTATTTCCTCTTTGTAAATTTTTCCCAAGTGAAGTTTATCCGTGTTCTTAAGATTTTCTTCAACATCTGCACTGCAAGGAAATTCATACTTCCCGCCAATGATAATTTTCCTGTCTTTAAATTCTCTCTGAAGAAGGGATGTAATAATTTTATTTTCTTTATCTACAAGAATAATATTTCCTTTGCCTATGAATTCAAGAATCAAATCAAAATTAGGAAACTGCAAAACGAGAACTTTGTTGAAATCGTTCTGCTCTATTTTCAAAAGTTTTTTGTTTTTTAATTTACTAGATAAAAAATTAACAAAACCGTTTGTTTCTTTTTCTTCTATTCTTTCTGAATCCAGATAGCAAAAGTTCTTTCCAACGACAAGATAAAATCTTTCTTTTTTTTGTTTGAATTCAAAAACAAAATTTTCCGATTTATAAATTCTTTTTAAAGTGCTCTTTTCAATAACTTTCAATTCTTTCAGTAAATAATAAAAATCCAGAGGTGTTAGCATTATTCTTTTTTCTCAATTGTTAGAAAACAAGAACCGCAGTAATAAATTGTTTTTCCTTCCAATTTCCTCTTTCCAAGAAAAACCCCAGGACCGCATTTTGGACAGAATTCTCTGTCTCTGATTATTTTATCTCCTTCAATTTTATATCTCTTATATTTTTTTGAAACTCTGTGTTTGCTCTTTGACTTTGGTCTTTTACCTCTTTTTTTCTCCGCCATAAATTTATAAAAATTAAAATATTATTCTACAATAACAGGAGTTCTTTGAGAAATACTCCTCAATAATTTTTCTAATTCTTTAATGCTCTCTTCAATTGCCGATATCCTTTCTTCTAATGGTTTTATCTCCGGCTTTCTGATCTGCTCAACTTTATTTCTTAATTCAGCTTTAATAACTTCAAAATCTTGCATAGTTACAACATCCTTTAATTTGTTGTTCAAGATTAAAAGTAATTTATTCATCTCTTCGTCTATTATTTTTTCTACAATATCTCTTTTCACATTTTTAATTTGTTGTTCAACGCTCAAAAACCTCTTGCCAAAATTGTTTAGAATTTCACCATGTCTACTTAAATTAGTTTTTACTTCATTTTCAAGTTTATAATCCAAATCTTCAAATTTCTTTATTAATTTTTCTCTCAATTTGTTTTTGAATTCTTCTACATTTTGCTCAATTCTCTTTCCCTCCGCACTTAATATTGACAATTCTCTTTTTGTCTCATCAGAAAGTTTTTCATATAATTTCTCATTCTCTTCAACCCTTTTGCTTATCTCTCCAAATTCTTCTAAATTTTCATTAAACACTTTTTCAAAATTCTTTAATTTTTCTATAGAGGTAAGGACAACTTTTCTCAGTTCTAAATATAAATTTTTATCATTTTCTAAATCTTCCCTGAAAACCTTCCACTCCTCATATTTTTTATCAAACTCTCTTACCAATTTTTCAATTTCTTCCAGTCTTGAACCAAGATGTTCACCTCTCTCTATTCTTTCTCTGATATTATTTTTAATTTCTTCAAATTCTTCCTCCTTCTTTTTTATTAAATTATTCAATTTTTCATTTAATTCTTTTTTTAATTCATCTTCTTCTTTCTCTCTCTTTTTGCTGTATTCCTCAATGTTACTAATTCTCTCATCGTAATCCGCAAGTATTTTTTCAATCTGAAAAAAATTGATTTTAAATTTTTCTTTTAATTTTTCAATTTCTTCTTCCACCATAAATATATTATTTTATTTTTTAGTTCTTTCAATATTTAATCCTTTTGCTGTTATTATAAATGTTGTAGGTGATAAAAGATTTGAATAACATATAAGTCCTTCATCCTTTAGTTTGGCAATTATGGCAAGCAGAGTGCTTTTATTTATGTTTCCCATTTCTTTTTTTAGTTCTTCTAAAGACACCACTTGCTTTCTTGCAACAAATTTTAAAATTTTTTCTTCAATAGACATAATTATTTTAAAAAATTATTTATGAAAGTTGAAGAAATTATCGGTCTTCTTTCAATTCTATGCGCAATATTTTTATTCGGATTATTAATAAAAATAGATCAAATATCTTTAGCAATTTTATTGATTATTGGAGGTTTGATTTTCTTTGTTCTCTATACTAAAAACAATTATGCTATTTTTGGTGTGGTTGTATTAATATTTTCTCTTTTATTAACTTTTGTATATAGAGAAGGATGGCCAAAAATAGTTTTCTCAAATTATTATACATCAACAATTATTTTATTTTTAATAATTATTCTTGGTTTTACAATCGCCTACTCTTTGTTAAAGCACTGATTTTAGATATTTTCTTCCTTCTTCAGAAATTATTCTTCCCTTTTTCTGTTTTTCTGATTTTTTTATTAATCCTTTGTTTTCAAGTTGCTGCAAAATTGTTCTGATTATCTTTCTTGACCCTCTCCTAAATTTTTCTGGTTTGTATCCCCTGTTTTTTCTTCCTCCATAAAATTTTGATAATCTTCCAGCGCCAATTGGACCGAATAAATAAATTTTTCTTAATATTGATGCCGCCCTTAAATACCACCAATCCTGTTTTTGCGGAACCCTCTCCCTACTCACCCCTGTTTTAACAAATTTTGCCCATTCTGGCATCTCAACAATTTTTTCATTTTTCAATTTTTCTGCGAGTTTTATTAAATTCTCCTCTATCCTGTTTACCATAAGGATACCTTTTAATATAATTACAATTAAAACATTTAATATTTATTGTTTTTGTTTTTTTGTTTAATCTAACTTCGCAACTGATACCAGGGATTAGTAACATATTGCATTTTTTGCAGAATTTTCTTTTTAATTCTCTTGGCAGAGTGTATTGGCATTTCATTCCGATTTTTCTTGCCAGATAGATGTATCTTTTGGTTCTTTCTAAATTTCCTTTCCTTAATTCTTCCTCTGCCAATTCAAACAATTTTTCAATTCTTTTTTTTGCAATCTCTTTTTTGCTCAGCATATTAATTGAACTTATCTCTTACTAATTTCTCAAATTTTTCTCTTGTTTCCTTGTTTTTTTTAAGTTTTTCATCGGCAATGGACAAAAGATATTTTAAATAATCCTTTTGAATCAGCAATTTTCCTTTTTCTGCAATTGGAACGCTCAAATTTTGGGTTCCGTTTAATTCAAGAATATATCTTTCTGGCTTGAAAACAAAAACACCGCTGTGTTTTAATCCGGATTTTAATCCAAGATTAAGCATGGTTTCAGCATCTTTTAAAGTTCTGGCAACAATGTGTATAATAAAAGGCTCTTGCTTTAGCCACACTCTCCCTTCTGAACTTTTAAAATCTTTGTTTAGAAATAACTTAAGATTAATTTTATCATGCTCTTTTAAAATAAATTTGTTGTCTATTTTTCTTTTCCCAAATTCATGAAGTAAAATAACTCTGCCCGCGCAACTTGAAGTTGTATAAAAATCAGATAGAGAATTAATAAATTTTAAGAGAGGGGTTATTGGTTTATCCACTTCTCCTTTTTCCAAGGCTTTGGCAAATTTATTCATTGTCCTTTCTTTATCCTTATCAAAACTCATTATTAATTTAAGATATTCTAAAATCAATACAATACCTTGAAATTTCTTTTGAATAAGTTCCGCATTCTATGCAATTCAGCACTTTCACTTTTTCATCAATTTTTTTTATTGCTTCTTCTTTTGAACTAGCGAAAACATATAAATGAATAATTGCATTTTTCTTTGCAACCAATTTTGCTAAATCTAAAAAAGTCTCTGCATCCTTTGGCAGAGGCATTATTATTCTGTCAAATTTTTCTTTTAATTTTGGCACCACTTCTCTGACATCGCCCTCAAAAATTTTAATTTTATTTTCAACTTTATTCAATTTTACATTTTCCTTGAAATATTCTATGGCTTTTGGATTTATTTCAACCGCAAAAATTTCTGCATTTCTGTTCTTTGCAATCTGAATTGCATAAGGTCCTATTCCGGCGAACATCACCAATATTTTTTCTCCTTCTTTTACTTCTTTTGCAATTCTCTCCCTCTCTCTTCCAAGTCTTGGAGAGAAATAAACAGTTTCAACATTTAACTTATATTTACATCCGTATTCTTTATGTAAGGTTTCTCTCTTATCTTCACCCGCGAGAAATTTATATTTTCTTATCCTGAACTTATCTTCAACTTTCCCTTCTTTTTTCAAAACAGTTTTTATATTTTTAAATTTCAACAATTGTTTTCCGATTTCCTTCTCTTTTTTCTTTAATTCATCGGGAATTTTTATAATTGCGATGTCTCCTATTACATCAAAACTGCTTGGAGCAATTTTAAGTTCTTCTTCTGTGAAAATATTTTCCAACAATTTCTTTAATTTCATCTTAAACACCTCAAAGAGACTCCATCAGAGAGGGTAGAGAGGAATTGATGGAAACATATAAATAGGTTCTTTTTAAAAAAATATAATTATGCAGGTTGCTAAAAGCATTGATGATGGGCATCTGTAAATATTGGTATTAGGGCAACGTTCCCTAATGCTAGAAGGTGCGTAAACCACCCTTTAGGTCTTATGGCCTATAAAGCTCCCTACAATAGCTGGGAGTAGTTTACTATTAAATCTAACAATTAAACAAAAAAATAAAAAATTATTTCTTAAGTTTTTCCTTGACAAGTATGTACAATTTATATATCACTGACAATATCACTAATTGAGTCATTATTACAACCATCTGCATCACTAGTAGAGGTGTTTCTCTATAGCCAATAACCATCCCTGCATAATAGAAAGAAAATGCTGCCACTCCAACAACTATCACTAACAACAAAATCAACAATTCTGTCCATCTGAGTTCATTTTGTTTCATGTTTAACTTGGACAACCAGTTACAGATGCTATTGCTTCAGCGCCCCAAGGAATGGATATTCTAATTTTATCTCCTATTTTGCAAGCTGAAGTTAGTGTTATCTTTCCACAACATTTTTTTCCTGGAGCTAGGTTAGAAGTAGTTTTACATTCTGTACAACCAGTAACACCAGCATCACCTATTGATTTAACTGCATCATTGTAATAATAGCTTGTTCCATTTATTGGTATAGTCAAAGTATTTGTTGACAAGGCTCTCATCTCAAAAATAACCTCCGTACAAGCTGGTGAATTGGAACAATAAGCTGTACCTATCTTAATTCCTTGCTGACTCTTTTCCATTTGGCTTAACTGAGCTCCTGTCTGGGTTTGAGCAGTTTGTCCCATTCCCATAAACCAAGAGTAACTGAAAGCTACTAAACCTACTGTAATCATTACCATCAATATTGTTGCTATTACTGGAGAAACTCCCTTCATATTCTTTGCTTCCATAATATATCTACTAATTATAAAGTATTTATTATAAATTTGATTTTAAAATTTTATTTAAAAAAGTAATACTTGGTATTATGAAGCGCAGGATTTCTCTAACAATAGATTCAGAATTATTAAAACAGGCAGACAAATTTATAGATAATCTAAATTTTGACTCAAGGTCTGATTTTGTTGAAAATTGCATTCGCACCTATCTTCAAAATTCTAATACTGCAGTTATTTTAGCTGGAGGGAACCCAGAAAAATTAAAAATAAACAATAAGTTTAAGTTTTTAATTCAGATAAAGGAAAATAAAACACTCTTAGATTTTCTTTTTGATAAATTAACAGGTTTTGGAAAAGTTTTCATTGTTGGGCAAAGGGAAGTTATAAAATCCTGCTTTGAAAAACTTTCTGATAAATACGAGAATACTGAAATAGAATATATAGAAGAAAAAAAAGAACTTGGAAATGCAAAAACTCTTGAATTAGTAAAAAATAGATTGCCACAAAATTTTTTAATTTTGCCTATAGACCAGTATTATGAATTTGATTTTCTCGATTTGATGAGAAAACATGATTTAAATCATACCCTCTATAAAACCATAGTTACTCTAACAGTTGCTCCAATCAGAACAATAGGAAGATTTGGAGAAGTGTCTATGGTAGGACTTAGAATTGTTAAACATGAAGAAGGAAAGAGAGATGTGAAAAATCTCATTTCTACATTTGCTGCCGCATGCAATAAACAAATATTTAATTATATTCCGAAAGGAGAAATAAGATGGGAATTGCAAAGAGATGTTTATCCAAAATTAATTAAACAAGATAATATGTGTGGTTATCTACTCAATACACCCATTTTCAATATTCATTCCAATCACGATATTCAAAGATTAAAGAGGTATTTGAAAAATAGAGATTTTCAATGAAAACTAACTTTTTTTCTCATCTTTAGGTTTTATATAAACATTTACTTTTACACCTATTGCCCCTATTGGAGGATGAGCAGTAGCTGCACCTCTCTTAATATATCTCTCTGCATCTTCTCCAGATTTCTTCATGTATCCAAGATAAAACCTATCCTTCCTTGTTTTTGAACCTGAAATTAAACCATCTAAAATAATTTCTACTCCAAGAACTTCCTCATGCTTCATTATTTTCTCCAAATAATATTCTGCCAACCTTCTGTAATTTTTTTTATTCTCAATTCCTTTTGCAATATTCTTTGCTATTATTTGAGGAGTAACAATCTCCTTTTCAATTCTCTTTACATCTAACTGAGCATCTATTTTGAATTTTTCTCTTATTTTATTTGTCAATTTTTCTATGTTTTCTCCACCAGGACCAATTATAACTCCTGGCTGAGTTGTATGTATTGTTATTCTAACACTTGTTGGAAAATGATGAATATCTATATCCTCAAAATTTGCATCTTTTAATTGCTCAACTAAATAATCATATATTTCTTGCTCTAAGATTCCGTTCCTAACAAATAATATCTCCTTCATAAGAACCCTTTTCTTTTAAAAAAAGAAAAGGTCTCTACCCCAAAAGAAAAAATAATTCATAAAAGTTAAAATAAGAAAGGAACCCTTTTCTTTTAAAAAAAGAAAAGGTTCAAAAAATAATAGGAGTTTTAAAATTTGAGAGTCTAAATATAGTATCAAAAATATATTTTCTATAACCGAAAACTTTATATATTTTTAAATACTTATTATATAGT
>QMZV01000024.1 GCA_003663355.1 Candidatus Aenigmatarchaeota archaeon | reverse complement strand
ATTTTTTTCTTTTTGTACTCAGATTTTACTTCTTCTATTTCTTTTGAAATTTGTATATTTTTATCCATAATATATATTTAAATATTTAAATAAAGATTCTAACAAGATTTAAAAAAACCTAAACAAAACATTT
Organism: Candidatus Aenigmatarchaeota archaeon; assembly: GCA_003663355.1. Taxonomy (GTDB): domain Archaea; phylum Aenigmatarchaeota; class Aenigmatarchaeia; order QMZS01; family QMZS01; genus QMZS01. Next base: position 9,697 of record QMZV01000024.1, on the reverse strand, counting down.
TCAACATTATATATTCTGTTTAAGAAACTTTTAATTGCCTCTAAATCTCTTTTAACTTTTTTGTTGTCTTGCCTGCTGATAAATAATTTTAGAGAGTTGTTAGAGTCCTTAATTTTTACTTTTTCAGAAATCACTTTTTTTATAAATTCTTCTTTTGTTTTGAAATACGGAAAAACAATCACCTTTTTTAAAATATGCTTTTCAAGCATTTTTATTTTTGTTCCTCTTTTTGCTAAAACTAAGAACATATTCTCCTTGGATACAACAAAATACACTCTCTCTTTATTAACAACACAATCAATTGGTGCAACTCCAGTAGCCAACTCAAATAAAGAAATAAAATGTAGAGTTGTTTTGTCAAATACTCTCATATTTCGTCACCTTTCTAACCAAATAGCTCCCCATTGTCATTTTAGTATTCCAACAGCTGAAATGGGAAAGTTCTTTCCAAGGAATTTTCCAAGTTCAGAAGCATTCATTTCTAAATTTTCTACTTCAACTTTCTTTAACTCTTCAAAATCTAAAAGAAATTTCGGTGCTGTATTTGATAGATAAACTTTTTTAATCTTCTTAAGAGCTAGTAGTTTTTTAACTTCTTTTGCTCCAAGAACAACTCTTCTACTCTTGAATTCTTTTTTTAAATCAACAATACCATCACTTCTCTTTATTTTTTCTACAGTTTCCATCTTAGTTTCACTGTTCCTGTTCCTATAGGAGTTACTTGACCCACTATTAAATTAGCAATTAAAGTATTTAATTCATCTTTTTTATTTAAAACAGCCGCATTAAATAAAACTTTTATTGTTTCTTCAAAATTCAATCTGGCAAGAACACTTTTTTTGTGTTTCATAACTCCATATCTACTAATAGCCTCTAAATCACCATCAACACACATAACATCCGCAACAAGGCCAATATATCTTGAATCTACATCAACACCTTGTTCTTCAAGAGTTTTCTTTACTTCATTTATTAAAGCCTGCCTGGCAGCCTCTATTCCAAGAACATTTTTAATTTCTTCTATATCGGTTGTTATTGTTCTTGTTGAATCTACTCCATCCAGTGATAATATTTTTTTAAAACTGCCACCTCTTACCTGCAATATCCATTCACCATTAGTATTTAAAATAACAGCCTCATTAACTCCTTTAACACCTTTTATATGCATGTTTATTAATTTCTGTTTTAAAACCCTAAATTCAGAATAACTTTTAACATTATCAAAATAAATCTTATTTCTGACTAAATTAGCTTTATATTTATGCACAAATTTCTTAACTGTGTTTATTATATTTTCTGGAGTTAGGTATAGTTTTTCTAAAGAATTTTTATCTAAGTCAACTATTACCTGCAAATTTGAAATATCATAATTTATATCTGAAATTACATTTCCTAATTTGGATTCTACAATTTCTGTCGCAATTTTTTCTGCATTCTCTTTTGAATTTTCAAGTAAATAGACAGTAGTTATGTTTTCTATATTTTTTCTCAAATCAAAAACTTCTATTAATCTTGGCAGACCTGATGCCATTCTTATTCCAGCAGATGCTGCAAAGTGATAGGCTCTCATTGTCATCTGAGTAGCAGGTTCTGAAATTGATTGTGTTGTTACAATTCCTAAAGCTTCTCCTGGTTCAAATTTTGATTTTTTAATTACTTCTTCCACTCTCCTTTCTAATTCTTTCTTTTTCTCTCCGGTTATTTTGTGCTCCTCGCAATATTTATCAAACCTCTGCTTTATCTCTTCCATCATAATTTTTTTTATTAATTATAATAAATCTTCAACTTCAATTCTTCCTTTACTTGCTCTATATGGATTGATGTTGTTTTCAAAAGGAGTAAACTGAATAATTCGATTTTTTTCATCCCTAACAGTGAGATCTTTAGCAACTTTAATATCATGCAAACAATTTACAAGTCTCCTCTCTAAATATCCGGATTGTCTTGTCTTTAGGGCTGTATCAGATAAACCTTCTCTTCCATGCATTGCATCAAAGAAAAATTCTATTGGTGAAATTCCTTTTTTATATCCATTCTTTACAAATCCGTATGCTGCTGGATTTATTTCTTTTCTCTTAAAGTGAGGCAAAGTTCTTCCATAGTATCCCCTTGTTATTTTTTTACCTTTTAATTTTTCTTGACCTATGCAACCAATAATCTGAGAAACAGAAATTAAACTTCCTCTCGCTCCTATCTCTGCTGCAATTCTCGCACTTGAGTTTTTTGACAATTTCAATTTCACAATTTTCTCTACTTCCTTAGGAAGTTGCTCTAATTTTAACTGCGTCTCATCAGAAGGCATTTTAATATAATTATCAATTTCCTCTGAAACAACTTTCTCAATCTTCTTTTGATCTTCCAAATCCAAATAGTAATCTTCTAAAGAAATTGAATATGCATTAGTCATTAAAAAACTTAAACTTAATTTTGTTAAATTCTCAAGAAATCTTGCTGCTTCATCCCCTCCATATAAAAGTTCAATTTTACTCAGCAACTCTCCTTTTTCAGCACCAATGGAATTCTCATCAATGTAACCTTTTAGTAAAATTCCATCTTTTATTATTACTTCTTCTCCTGTCTTTGTTTTTCCATTAAAGTTTATTTTTGGTAGCAAAAATGAGAACACTTCTTTTCCTGTGTACATATCTTTATCAAGTTCAACATCTATATCTGTTACCATTAACAAATTTGCCACCTCTTTTTTTGATAACTTTACATTATCCTTTGTCAAAAAGTAAATACCCATTAAGTGGTCATGTTTTGCTCCTATAATAGGCAATCCATATCTTGGAGTTCTTATGTGTTTGTTTGTATCCATCAAATACTTTACTTCTACTCTCGCTTCTTCTGTTTGCGGAATATGCAAATTCATCTCATCACCATCAAAATCTGCATTATAGGGAGTAGTTGTGCAGAGATGTAATCTAAAAGTTTTGTCGGGCATAATTCTTGCTTTGCAGCCCATCATACTCATTCTATGCAAACTTGGCTGCCTGTTGAAAATAACCCAATCTCCATCTTGCATATGTCTTTCTACTATATATCCGGGAATAATCTCTTCTGCAATCATCTTTTTTGTCTCATTTGTAATTCTTTTTCTTAACCCGTCTGTTCTAACAATATAATTTGCTCCAGGATACTTATCAGCATTTAAAATTAATTTTTTCATTTCTTTTATATTATCTTCAGTAACTACTTCTGGAACTGTTAAAGTCTTTGCAACAACTTCTGGAACTCCAACCTCATTAATACTAATAAAGTTGTCTGGAGAAATTACACTTCTGGCAGAGAAGTTCACCCTCTTTCCTGTTAAATTAAATCTGAATCTTCCTTCTTTTCCAATTAATCTTTGGGCTAAAGTTTTTAAAGGTCTTCCGCTTCTGTGTCTTGCTGGAGGAATATTTGCCAACTCATTATTTATATAAGTGCTGACATGATATTGCAATAATTCAATTATATCTTTGATTAAAAAATCAGGACCACCAATTTCTAAAATTCTTTTTAATCTTTCATTAATTCTTACAATATCAACAAGTTTATGAGTTAAATCATCTTCGCTTCTCTCTCCTGTTTCCAAAATAATAGATGGTCTCATTGTCATTGGCGGAACAGGTAAAATTGTGATAATCATCCATTCTGGTCTGCCTCCTCTAAACTTCAGCCTTTCTAAATCTTCATCTGTAATTTTTTCTAACCACTTTCTAATCTCTTCTGCACTTAGTTCTTTTTTTCCTAAGAAAAAACTTGTTGGTTTATCAAATTTAATTTTTTCCTGTTTTGTTCCGCAAAAGGGACATTCTTTTTCAGCATTTTTTGCACAATTGCTTAATCCTTTTACATCAGAAGGTGCAAGAACTCTACCACACTTCTGACAAGTTGCTTGCAATAGTAAATAAATTTTTGGTGCAAGAACAGGATGAATAACAGGTTTTACTAACTCTATATGTCCAAAATGGCCCATACATTCTCCTAATCTGTAACCGCAGGTTCTGCATGTAACTCCTGGGTCAACAACACCCATTCTGGAATCTACAATTCCATGCTCTACCGGATAACCATCGGCATCATATAATTCAGGCCTCGTTATTTCAACTACACTTAATTTTCTTATTTGTGCTGGAGATAACAAAGAAAATTCCACTTCACTAATTTTGTGCATTATATAAATTTAATTTAAACTTTAAATAACTTATGGTTAGGTCAAAGTTTTTAAAAGTAAGGTGCGAGTGCGGTAATGAGCAGATAATATTTAACAAGGCAACCCTAAAAGTTAAATGTCTAAAATGCAACAAATTAATTGCAGAACCAACAGGAGGAAAAGCAAAAATTCTTGCAGAAGTAATTGAAAGTTATGAATAAATTCTCTAAAAAATCTATATAAATAAATTTAATTAAAATTATGATAATAAAAAATAAGGTTCCAATTCCTAATTCAGAGGCAAAGGATATTTTGACAAAAAAAATGAAGAAAAGAGAATTGAATTATGAGCAGCAACTTGCTTATGAATATTTGAAAAAAGTAACGAAATTATCAAAAACAGATGCCTCTAAATTAATAGAAGAATTGAAAGAAATTGGTTTGAAAGATGAGCAATTAATTAATATAGTAAATTTGATGCCGGAGGATGAGCAAACTTTGAAATTAATTCTGAAAAAAGAAAAATTAAAACTAGAGCAATTAAAGAATATTATTAAAATAATTAGCAAATATAAATAATGGAAAATCCATTTTAAAATCTTTAAGAATATGAGAGAAGAGAAAGTAATTGTGTTAGATTACTTACCTAATGGTTATGCTGGGATGAAAAAAATAGAGCCAATAATAATATCTATTGGGTTTAATCATTTTACTTTGCTTGAATTAGTTGCAAAGAAAGATGTAAAAATAAAGGAAGAAATTGGAATAGATGATAAAGAGAAGATAAAATATATAAGAAGAAAATTAAAAGAAAAAGATTTGACAAATTTTGCAAGAAATAATTTAGAAGAAGTTATTAAGGAAATTGTAAAAGCAAGGGAAAAAGATTTTGTAGATTTTTTTAATAAAGCAACAAGAATCTCTATCAGGATGCACAAATTAGAGCTGCTTCCAAGTATTGGAAAAAAGCATGTTGGGATTATTTTAAAAGAAAGAAAAAAACCATTCACTTCTTTTGAGGATTTAAAAAAAAGAGTTGGAATAACAGTTGAAGTAGAACAAATAATAGCAAAAAGAATTATTGAAGAATTAAAGGGAAAAGAGAAATATTATTTGTTTGTGCATCATTTTCCAACACCGGCAGCCTCTAAAAGATAACCGACAACATGCGGCCTATAAAAATCAATTGCTAAAGTAGGAAGGTATATGCTTGTAATTCTATCATCAAAATCATGTTCATAAGGACCTAATCTTGAAAAAGCAGATTCAAGCCCAAGAGATTCTGAAATTTTTGAGAAAACTTCCTTAAATTTACTAATTTTCTTTTTTATTAAATTTTCTTTCTTTTTTTCTTTCCCTTCCTTTTTCCATTTCTCTATAATTTTATCAACCTCTTCCTCAAGTTTTAAACCTTCCTCACCAGTAATACCCAAAAGTTGATTTATTTCTCTGTCAAATTCTTCTTGTTTTGCTTTTAATTCAAGCAATAAAGCGAGGAGCGCATTCTGGCTTACAAACCAATTTTTTGTATTTAGAGTTATATCTTCTATTTCTGATCCAGTTGCAGATTTAAGTACTACTCTTGTATTTTTAACCTGCAAGAAAACATAATAAAGTCTGTTTTCTTTTAGCCATTCTTTTTTTATTTCTGCAACAGATTTATCAACCCATTCTTCATTAATCCAAGGATATCTGCTTTTCAATCCAATCTTTTTGTCTAAAATTAATTTTTCTTTTGTAAACCTATCATAAGGTTCAATTCCAAATTTCGTATCCTCTTTCATTTCAAAAGTTCCACCTCTTAACTCTATTTCAACAACAGGCTGCCATGCACAGATACTTATAATATTTGTTGAAACAGCTTGGGCAGGAGAGTGATAAGGACTAATTAAAGTCTCCTTAGCAGTCTCTGATAAACCCTCTTTATAGAGTTTGTATCTTGCAATTAAAGGTTTTAACCAGTTTTTATATTCTTCTATTGTTTTCTTTCTTGAGTTTTGTTGTGCAATTATTCTTTCCAATCTTCCTCTAACTTCTGGACCAAAAATTTGTTTCCAGTTGTTGTATAATCTCTGCTTCGTTGATAGAATGACTGCTTCTGCTTTAGAAATTTTTAGTTCATCTTTTATTTTATTAACATCTGTTTCCTCCGGCATTTTTTCTCCAAGGGTCATAAAATCAGCTATTATCGTCGGCCATCTTACAACCATACCTTTTATAGAATTTGGCCCTGTGTTAATATCAACTTCGTCTATGAAAGTTGCTCTCAGAGAATGTTCATCTCCCGTTTCAAGCATTTTCAAGAGTTCTTCATATTTTCTTCTATCATGAGCAAGCAGTTCATAGTCAGAGACTGCATTAGCAACACTTGCCAAACCTTGTTTTATTCTTGCCTCCATCTCCTCTTTTTGTTTTTGAGTTAAATTATAGTAACCAACATCAACCGGAGAAATCTCCAAACTCTCGCTTACTTTCTGAACTGTATAACCTTTTTTTTCAAGATTAATAAGAAAGCCAACCCATAAATCAGTCCCTTTTCCTTTTGGAAGAGTGAAATTAAATTCCGTGCGTGTTTCAAAAGGTGCGGCACAAACAAATCTTCCAAGATATTTTCCACCTTTGCTCCCGTACTTTTCCAAATCATCAATAAATTCTGCCATAATTTAAAAAACCAACAAATACACTCCAAACAACAAGATGAAGATTCCAATAAGAATAAAAAGAACAGAAAATTTTTTTGGTTGATAATCACCTAATTGAGGAAACTTAATTGCAATAATCAACCCAAAAATCAAAAAGATAATCCCTATTATTTTTTTAACAAACATCAAAAAACCTAATTTATATATTAGAAAAAAAAGAACTATGCAAATAGACAAAATTATTAAATTTCTCAAATCGCTCTTTATAAACTTATTTAACATAATAATATTTTCTTGAGATTATAATCTTTAATTAATTATTATGGTATACATACCATCTGGAGCGAAATTAACAATTTGGAATGATTTGTATAAAAGAGGTTCAAAACCCGGATTGAAAAACCTTGAGTATTTTTATGAGGGCAATAATCCAAATAAATTAATTGAATTTGTCCCAAAATTAGTTCAAACAATTTTTTCTCCAACAACCTGGCAACAAAAAGAAGTTAAAGTTAAAGAGGGTCAATATGAGGCTGTTTGGTATGTTTTTAAAGATTTAGATAATTACACTTATTTCAGGGTTGATGTTGAAATTGAAGTAAAATATAAGGGAAACAAAGGAGAAGCAAAAATAAAATTGAGCGAACCTGTAATTGTTACAGAATATCCTCAAGAAACATATTGGCAAAAAACATTTTTTTATGAATTTTTAAGGATTGCATGGCACAATTTGTTTTATAATAAAAAAATAGAGGAATATCTTGACTGGGCCAGATTAAAAGTTTCCTGTTTTGAAGAAAAGTTGTTTAAATATTTTGATAAACTAAAACATGAATGACTTATGAGAAAAGTTAAATTTGAAGATAACTTGAGTTATCCAAGGGAAAAAGAGATAATCAAATTTGAGGGAAAGGAACCCTTCAGATTATATTTTAAAATGGGTAAAATTTTTAAAGATGTTCTTGAGGTAATGGGAAAAGATGTTAAAGAAGTAAAATTGAAATGGGATGCAACTTCTATAAATAAATCATTCTATGTAAAGTGGGAAGTTATTAGAAAAATAGATACCTGGACGAAAATTAAGGTTGAGTTAGTTGCTCAAGGTTCTCAAAATTCGGAAACAAGAGAGGGGAATGTTACAATAGCAATAGTGCCTGCATTCATAACAGAAGTTGAAACCGGATTTCTGCAAAGAACATTCTGGTGGATGTATTATTTCATCTATTACAAAAAAAAGAGAATTAGAGATTTCTATTTTGCAAAGAATTTGATAAATAAATTGAAAATAACAATTGGAGAATTATATGGAATTAAATTAATGGAATCTGTTTAAAAGTAAAAATTCGATCTAATCTTCATATTTCATTTTCTCTTTCTCCATATCACTTAATTTTTTTATCTGATTAACTTCCTCTAGTGAAATTATTTTTATATTTACTGGTTTATTTATTTTCTCTTCTATTTTTGTTTCTCCTAAATATTTCATTACCTTTTCATATATTTTTGATTCTTTATCTTGTTTTAGGCTTTCCCAATTATATGATTTTATTCTTATTGAATTAGATATAATTTTCCAATTTTCTTTTCCTGATATATAACCTTTACTTAATAATATTTTTCTTATCTCTTTTTCTTCATCATCCAATAAATTTTCTGGTATTCTTAGAAACTCCTTTTTTATTTTTTCATAATTATATCTGTTTTTCTTTTTGATATTTTCAAACTTTTTTCTTTTATTATCCTTAATTCTTTTTAGCTCTTCTATAGTTTTTTTATCCTCTATTGTAAATATACTCATAAAATAACAAAACCCTAAATATAACTAAAACTAAACAAATCAAAAAACCCAAAAAATAAAAAATTAGAACTTCATCAAAGATTTCATAAGCTTGTCTCTTTCTTCATCTCTTGCTTTAAATAAAGCATTTAAGATAGTTTCTATGTATCCTAGTCTGTCATTTAGTTTGTTGATCATTCTCTTGATTTCTATTAAACCGCACCACAATTGCGCAATCTGGACATTCTCTGCATCTTTATAGGCACATCTGTGTTTTTTAACTGCTTCAAGAATCTGATTTAGTTCTTGCTCTGCTTCTATACTCAGATTTTCTCTCCAGTCTGCTTTTTTACCAATCCTGTCCAATTCAAGCATCTTATTCACCTAATAATAATTACATAGAAAACTTTAAATACTCAATTTATCATTTAAAAGTAGAGTATTCTTAATAATTTAAAGATATTCAACTAAATTATAGATATTTGTATATATTATGGAAAAACCAATTCTAATTGTCTGCGTTGATAGAGATAATGATATTGGAGAAAAATTAGGCATAAAGGGGCCTATATTTGGAAGAAAAAACAATCTAGAAGTTGCAAAAAATCTTGCTTTAAAAGACCCTGAAGAAAGTGATGCAAACTCTCTATTTGGAGCAATAAAAGAGTTTGATGATTTAAAAAAACAAAACCAGAAAGTTTGTATTGCCACCCTTCTTGGAGATAAAAAATTAGGAATTGTTTCAGATTCGCAAATTTCAGAGCAATTAGAAGAAGTAATAAAAAAATATAATCCAAAAAAGGCTATTTTTGTCTCTGACGGAGCAGAAGATGAATATGTACTGCCGATAATTCAGTCTAAAATAGAATTATTATCTATTAAAAAAATTGTTGTAAAACAAAGTTCGCAACTTGAAAGCGGCTATTATGTTGCTCTAAAGTTTTTTAAAGAACTTGTTCATGATCCCCAAACAAGCAAGTTAGTTTTAGGAATACCTGCAATAATTTTCGTGTTATATGCTATTTTTGGAAGTTTGGCTTGGAGAATTGTATTTGGTATTATTGGTATTTATCTAATTATAAAAGGATTTCATCTTGAAAAGTTTGTTGATGCCTTTATTGGAGAATTAAATGCAACTTT
>QMZV01000023.1 GCA_003663355.1 Candidatus Aenigmatarchaeota archaeon | reverse complement strand
ATAATAGTTTTCTTCATAATTTTACAATATTTTATTTATAATCTAAGTTTATCAATCACTCAAATTAATTTAATAGTTCCTATTTCTCTAAAATCTGTTTATTTAGCCAAATAACTGCAAAATTTCAGAGTTTGGAAGAAGTTACTCAAAATTACTCCAAAAAATTTGACAGTACTGTTATTTATCCTAAAAATACTTTTAGATTCATATGATAAGCAATATTTCAGAGATGTTTTGCTGAAATTTGAGGATAAATCACTAAATCTTAGATGGTAAGTAGAGATAAAAAGCTAAGTTACAAATTTTGTTGGGGTGGTAGATATCGATGGTAAAGTTAGGATTTACAAAGCTAATCTTAGAACAATCACTAAGATGCAAATTCCAAAACCAATACCAAGAACAATTTCTGGTTTTAAATTAATTCCTTCTTCAATCTCATCGGAGTAATTTATTAATCCAGCAGTTGTCTGGGGCAATCTTCTTCTTTCTTCTTTTGCCATAATTTATTTTTATTTATAAATAAAAGAATTATTAAATAATTTACAATCTGTAACCTTCTTTCTTCTTTCTTGTTAAAACTGTTTTTCCAACATTTTTAAAATCAATCTCCATATCGATCAATTTTTTCACAATCTTCTCCAATTCAGAAATTTTTACCCTAATCTGTTCAGTAGAATCTCTGTCTCTTATTGTAACAGTATTATCTTTTAAAGAATCATAATCTATTGTAATGCAATAGGGAATTCCAATTTCATCAGCCCTTGCATATCTCTTTCCAATGCTTCCTTTTGAATCAAAGAAACAATCAAATTTCTTTTTTAATTCTTTATACAATTCAAATCCTTTTTTATCTAAATTATCCTTATTTACCAGGGGAAAGATTCCAAGGGTGAAAGGGGCTATCTTTGGATTTAACTTTAAAATTTTGTTTGAATATGAAAGTTCAAGTAAAAAATAAAAAATCCTGTCCACGCCAAAAGACAGTTCAAGAACATGAGGAATGAATTTTTTACCTTCTATATTAGCATGCAAATTTTCACCAGAAATTTTTTCATGCCCTTTCAAATCGTGGTCGGTTCTGTAATGAACTCCTCCAACTTCTTTGAATGTATCAAATTTTTTTGAAAAAATCTCAACATCAAAATGGTATTTATTATAGAAAGCCTTTTCCTCTTCTCCAAGTTCTCTCAATCTGAATTTTTCGGAATTAACTTTTAAAACATTTAAAAAAAACTGCTGAACTTTTGCAAGATAATAAATATAGAATTTCGGAAGTTTATCCAGTAATTTTTTGCAGGAAATTTCCTCAGCATTTTTATTATTGGAAAATTTGATTTTTAGTTTGTAATTTTCCACATCTTCAAAATTCTCGCATTCATTTATTTGATCAGGGTCAAAAAAAATCTGCAATTCCGCCTGAGTAAATTCTCTCATCCTGTAAGTTCCCTGCCTTGGAGAAATCTCATTTCTGAAAGCTTTTCCGATTATTGCAAGGCCTAGCGGAAGTCTCTCCCTTGTAGCATTAAACATTCTCTTAAAAGAAACATAACAACCCTGAGCTGTTTCTGGTCTTAAATATCCTTTTTCATTTGAGCCAATGGTTAAAGGAAACATCAAATTCAAATACTTTACTTTTCCGAGTTCTCCACCGCATTCCAAACATTTTATCTTCAATTCTTTTATTTTTTTGGTAAGTTGCTCCTCTGTAAGATGTTCTGCACTTTCTTTTGTTTTTTTTTCGATCAGATGGTCTGCTCTGAATTCGCTTCCGCATTTTTTGCAAATTACAATTGGATCAACAAAATTTTTTATATGCCCGGAGGCAATAAATACTTTTTCCGGCATTATCTCACTCGGTTCAATTTCATAAAAATTTTCATTCAGATTTAGAAAATAATTTCTCCACAGATTTTCCAATTTTCTTTTCATCAAAGTTCCAAGATGCCCGTAATCATAAAAACCGGCAATTCCTCCGTAAATCTCCGAACTTTTAAATAAAAAACCTCTCTTGGTCAGAATTTCTTCCATTATTTAAATTAAATTAAAATTAACATCTTTTCGATTTAAGGTAAATGTTTTGAAAATTATGGAGATAAATAAAAAAGAACTGGCCGAGAAAGTAAAAGCTGAATTTATGCACGCCTGGAATGGATATAAAAAATATGCCTTTGGGCATGATGAACTCAGACCTCTCAGCAAAACCCCTTATGACTGGTATGACGATTCTTTGTGCATTACGCCAATAGACGCCTTTGATACTATGGTTTTAATGGGTTTAACGAAAGATAAAAATGAGGCAAAGCAATTAATATTTGAAGAACTCTCATTTGATAAAAACATTTATGTATCTGTTTTTGAAATTACAATTAGAATTCTTGGGGGTTTAATATCCGCCTATCTTTTAGATGGTAATAAAAAATTTTTAAAATTAAGCGAAGACCTTGCCAATCGTTTGTTGCCAACTTTCAATTCAAAAACGGGAATGCCATTTCGGTTTGTTAATTTTAAAACGGGAGCCGTGCGAGGTAAAATAAATAATCCAGCGGAGATAGGAACTCTGCTCGTTGAATTTGGATCTCTCAGCAAATTAACGGGAAATCCGGTTTATTATGACAGAGCAAAAAAAGCCCTTGTAGAACTATATAACAGACGTTCAAAAATAGGTTTGGTTGGTACAACAATTAATGTAGAAACTGGAAAATGGATTAATAAAGAAAGCAGCATTGGAAATAAAATAGATTCTTATTATGAGTATTTATTGAAATCCTATCTTCTGTTTAAAGATATGGATTGCAAAAAAATGTGGGAAACCAGTATTAAATCTGTAAATAAATATCTTGCCGATTCAAAAAATAATGGTTACTGGTACAGACAAGTTGATATGGATACCGGTAAAAAAATATCAACCAAATTTGAAGCTTTAGCCGCTGTTTTTCCTTCCATTTTTGCATTGAGCGGTGATTTAACACGTGCAAAAAAATTACAAGATTCGTGTTTCAAAATGTGGACAACTTTTGATATTGAACCCGAACAAATAGATTATAAAACTATGAAAATAAAACTTGCAACATACAGGTTAAGGCCAGAAAATATAGAATCCGCATATTATCTTTATCATTATACGAAGGAGGAAAAATATTTAAAAATGGGCAAAATCTATTTAGAAAGTATTATTAAATATTGCAAAACAGAAGAAGGATACGCCGAATTAAAAAGCGTAATTACAAAAGAAAAAAGAGATCGCATGAGTAGTTTCTTTCTGGCAGAAACTCTCAAATATCTGTATCTGTTGTTTGCGCCTAAAAATACTTTGAATTTTGATAAAATAATTTTTAATACCGAAGCGCATCCAATTCAAAAAAATATATGTGGGTAAATATAGTTATATTCAGTCCGCCTCTGCCAGCCTTAAAATTAATTTTCCAATTGATTCCAATTCTCGAGAAGAAAATTTAATCTTTGATTTCTTATTTATGATATAATCATATAATTCATCTATTGTTAGAACTGGAACGGTAGTATTTGTTAATTGTAAATCAACATTAGGATTTGTAAAAACGACAATTCCTTCAACCCATATTTTTATTGATTTTTTGAAAATTTTTGAAGATTCAACAATTTGTTTAATTTTGACAGCATTTCTTTTTGCTTGTTTACTTGGACTTCCAATATCATAATCCCTATCTGATACCCAATAAGGTCTCCTTCTCATACTTGTTTTTAAGCCCCCTTCATAATGCCTTATCCATTCATCACCTTTACATATTATTTGACCACTATAATTTTTTGTTTCAATAACAAAGATTCCATTCGGTCCAAGAACTATGTGATCAATATTTCCGTAGCTATCTTTGAGTTTAATATCATTTATCAAATAGTAATCATTACTTAAACTATAAAGAGATCTTGTTACTAAATTCTCTGCTTCTAGACCGCCTTTATAGTTTGAGTAGTTTTTGAAAAATAAGTCTCCAATAATTAAGATTATTATAAAAAGGTAAATTAAACTAAAATTTAATGATAGAAAAGAATATAATAATCCACCAAAACTAATTATAAGTAAAGGTATTGATGTATTTCTATTTAGCTTTGCTTTGTTTTCTAAATATTTTCCACCATGTTTTAAGATTCTCATTTTTGACTTTCTCCTTTTAAATTAGTAAATAATGTTTTCGCAAATGGTTCTACGAATCTGGCTTCTCTAACCAGAGCAACATTATTTTTAACAAATAAAATACCAATACCCAACTCTTGATGTATATTTTCCAATAAAGATTCTCTTTTATAAAATTCAAAACTATTTTTATTAGGCAACATATCCGCCTCTACTTCTATTGCTAAATAAGATAAACCAAAAACTCTCTGAAGAATGTAAGCTTGTCCAACTCCAGCCATTAATTTTCTGAAATTATTACTATCTTTGAGAGTTTTACATTCTACTCCTATCTCTCGGTTTGTATTTTTATCTTTTACAATAAGATCTACACGAAAGAATTGTTTATTTAATCCTTTTCTTTGTAAATTAATTTTATACATAACTTCTTTTTCAATATCACAATTAGAAATATTATCTTTAAACCAATCACTAACTTTATTAACTATTATTTGGTGTTCCATAAAATAAGTAATATGGACATATTTTTTATATATCTTCCTTAAATTTCGGTGGGCTATGGCGGACTTCTCCATTACTTGGCTTATCCCTGTGCTACTTGACCTTCACTATTACTCAGAGAATATAACAACCAGATAAATAGTTCGCCTTCGGCTCACCCAAATTGGCTCGCAAGCTCGCCAACTTCGTTTATCCGCAGAACGTTATACGCAATCGGCTTCGGGACGCCTGAAATAAAAATACATAAAAAGAAATAATAATTAATCTATGAAAGGAAATAACAAAATGGAGAGAGGCAAACTGCGAAAAATTGTTGTGGCTGCGCTTTCAGTAATAGTAACAATAAGTGTAATAGCATATCTCAATACGCTACCGAAACCAGTTCTTGAGAAACCATACTGGATTAGTATTGTCGCATTGCTGTTCATGTATTGGATAATTTTCATCAACTGGTATTCCAAACGTAAAAGAAAATAAGCATGACCTCCATTCGCCGACTCTTCGGATTGCTTTGTAATCCTCGTCACTGTCAGTAGCGTATAACAACTGATAAAGGGAAATCAAAGATTTCAACATGACTTCGGAAGCTTAAAAAAATCTATCAAAAAGAGCTATCTTCTTCTCTGATTAAGAGAGAGTAGAATCTATCGTAAAATATCAGAATTCTATCTTGCATATTATATCTTGTACCTATGTGATCAAGTTTGCCCTCTAAAAGTTTACCAAGTAATGGAAGATAAACTTTTACATCTATTCCTTTTTCTATTATTTTCATTTTGGTGTTATCAAAAGGACAGATGTTTGACCACTCATCTGAACTAAATCTTCTTTTACATATATCACATTCGTATACATCTACACATCTAAAATAGATATCATTACGAGCATATTCGCTATTGAGTACACTTATATCTCTAGTAGCTGTTAATGTCAAAGTTTCTAATACCTTTAAGTCACGTTGTGGTTTGCACTCTATTTCAGCAATTATTGAATGATATTGTCCTGCGCGAAGAGGGTCTTCTTGACGAGATATTCTCTGACAAACTTTCTTAATATCGTCCTCTGATAAATAAACATAAAAATCAGTATCACATTTCTCTACTCTCATTATAATTTTAATTAAACACAAATGAAAAACAAATTAATAAATTAAAACAATCTTTATTATGATATCTGCAAGAGAGGGAAATATTGTTTTTCTGAAATTATCAAAAAATGAGAATTTCAATGATCTGCAAAATTTAATTGAAACATATGAGATAAAATCTGGTTTTTTAGAGGGTTTTGGAAAACTTAAATATATAGAAACTGAAGAAGAGGTTATAGATGTAGAAGATGCAATTTTGTTTGGGATAATTTCAGAATTAAAAGACAGTCCTTATATGGAAGTATATTGTTATTCTGATAAAAAAACAGGAAAAATTAAAAATTTTGTTGCTGACAACTTAATAATCATTATAAGACGATTTGATGAAATAAAAGTTTATTCAAGATTGAATGAGAAAGGAAAATTGGAGTTAAGTATTGGTGAAGAAAAAACATGAAAAAAATAGAATTTGAAGATAATAATGTAAAATTTATCAGACCGATTTTTGTTGATATTTTAGGAAGAATGCTTGATTTTACTATTCCTGTAGAAGACTTTGAAGATTTGATTAAAGATGGGAAAGGATTTGATGGGTCCTCTGTAGAAGGTTTTGCAAGAACTGAAGAAAGTGATTTGAGATTTATCCCTGATATAAATACCCTAACAATTTTACCTTTTGAATACAAAGGTATTGAGAAGTCATGGAGGGAAGCAATAGTTTTTGGACAGATAATTAAATCTAATGGAAAAGAGTATGAAGGTGATACAAGAACCCTGCTAAAAAATACAATAGAGAAAAGTAAAAATATTGGAATTCCA
The DNA here is from genome assembly GCA_003663355.1 of Candidatus Aenigmatarchaeota archaeon. GTDB lineage: Archaea > Aenigmatarchaeota > Aenigmatarchaeia > QMZS01 > QMZS01 > QMZS01. Next base: position 3,883 of record QMZV01000023.1, on the reverse strand, counting down.
AAATGTGGAGGTGAATTGGAATTTTTCATTTTTGAAAATGATAAAAATCCAAAACATACAGACAAAGGTGGATATTTTAGGTCTGGATTATATGGAGAAATAAGAAAAGAATCTCAACTTGCTCTTTCTGAGATGGGAATAAAAACAGAATTTGATCATCATGAGGTTGCAAAAAGTCAGCACGAGATAGATTTAACATATTCTGATGCTTTAAAAATTGCTGATGAAATAATTTTAACAAAATATGTTGTAAAAAGGATTGCAAGAAAATTTGGAGTCTACGCTTCTTTTATGCCTAAGCCAATAACTGGAATAAACGGAAACGGAATGCACTTACATTTTTCTTTATGGAAGAATTCAGAAAATTTGTTTTTTGATAGAGAAAAGCAAGGATTAAGTGATATTGCAAAATCATACATTGCTGGATTGATAAAATATGGAAAAGAAATTCAGGCAGGTTTAAACCAATGGATAAATTCGTATAAAAGACTTTATCCTGGTTACGAAGCTCCTACATATCTTGTTTGGGGAACAAAAAATAGGTCTGCCTATGTAAGAGTTCCGGAATATCAGAAAGGAAAAGAGTCTGCAACAAGAATTGAAATAAGAAGTCCTGACCCTGCTTGCAATCCTTATCTTGCAATAAGTTTAATCCATGGTGCAGGAATACAAGGGATAAAAGAAGGATTAGAACCACCAAAGTCGGTTGAAGTTGATGTCTTTCATTTATCTGAGTTAGAAAAAAGGGAATTAAACATAGGAGAACTTTCAACTTCCTTAGAAAAAGCTTTGGAATTTTTTGAAAAGAGCGAATTGGTAAAGAATATTTTACCAGAGCACATTTATCAAAAATTCATAGAAAACAAAAGGATTGAGTGCAACAACTTTAATAGAACTGTGACAGATTATGAAATAAAAAATTATTTCAGTGTGTTATAATTTTTAACAGTAATAGAAAAAGATTAATATCTTATTCAACCTAATTATTCTCTCAGAAGTTTTCCAATTCCTAACAAAAACAAAATAATTATAAAGCAGATAATTACAAGAATTATAGTGAATTTGTTATAAATTCCGCTAAAAAGATTCATAAACATTCCAAAATAATTCAATAGTTTTGATAAATTAGAAGTTCCAAACCAAATATTGGATAAAATAATTAAACAAAATCCGCAGACTATTGCAATTATAATCCAGATGATATCAAAAAATAACTCTTTATTCATAAAGATTATTATGTTGCAAAAACTTATACAGAAATTGATTAAAGGATTAAAGAAAGAATTTCCAGAGATTGAAAAAGAAAATTTTCAGTTTCCAAGCAGATTTGGGGATATTTCTTGCAATATTTGTTTTGTTGAAGGCAAGAAAAAAGGAATAACTCCCAAAGAACTTGCTTTAAAAAAAATAAAAAAAATTGAAATCCCTTCAGAATTTGAAAAAGTTGAAGAAAGAAACGGTTATCTGAATTTTTATTTTAATTATAAGAAAATTGGAAAAGAGATACTAAAAAATTTCAAGAACAAAGAAAAAACTAAAAAAAGAATAATGGTTGAATTTTCGAATCCAAATCCATGCAAAGCAATGCATATAGGTCATGCAAGAACAACTTTTCTTGGAGATTCAATTTCAAGAATTCTGAAATTTCAGGGGAATGAGATCATCAGGGCAAATTATTACAATGATATGGGGAAACAGGTGGCAAAAATGGTGTTCGCCATGCAAAAATATAAAATTGAAAATAAAAAGAAAATAGACCACGAACTTGCAGATATTTATGCAAAACTTCACAAAGAGATTGATGAAGAAACTTTGAATAAAAAATCACAGGAAATTTTATATGAATTAGAAAATAAAACCGGGAAGTTTGAGTCAGAATGGAAATTTGTCGTGCAAAATGCAATTAAAGGTTTTGAGGAAACTTATAAAAATTTGGGAATAAAATTTGATGTTTGTTTCTATGAAAATGAATTTAAAGAAGAAGGGAAAAAGATTGCTTTAAAATTGCTGAAAAAAGGTTTTGCTTTTAAACACGAAAATTCAATTGTCATAAATCTTGAGAAATATGGAATTCCAAACACAGTTCTTGTCAGGTCTGATGGTACAACTCTTTATTTAACTTCTGACTTAGCGCTGACAATTTATAAATTTGAAAAATTCAATCTTGCAAGTTCTATTTGGGTTGTCGGGTCTGAGCAAAATCTTCATTTTAGGCAGTTATTTAAAATTCTTGAACTTTTGGGTTATAAATGGATTACAAACTGTAAGCATATTAGTTATGGAATTGTGACTTTGCGGGGTTCAAAAATGAGTTCAAGATCAGGAGAATATATTTTAATTGATGATTTGATTGACGAAGTTGTTGAAAAAGGTATAGAAGAGGTTAAAAAAAGAAATCCAGATTTAAGCGAAAGAGAAATTAAAAAAATTGCAAAGAAAATCGGGATAGGGGCCTTAAAATATGATATTTTGAAAACGGATAGAGACAGAAACGAAGAATTCAATCCAAACAAAGCGATTAAATTTGAAGGAAACACGGGACCTTATATCCAATATACCGTTGTAAGATGCAATTCTATTCTGAAAAACATTAAAGAAAAAGATTTAGAAATCGGAAAGATAAATAAGTTTGAGAAAGAACTTTTAAAGAAATTTTTAGAATTTCCAATAGTGATAGAAAAAAGCAGAGAAAAACTGAAGCCCAATTTAATATGCAATTATGCTTTTGAACTTGCGACAATCTTTTCAAAATTCTATGAAAACTGCAAAGTTATTGGCAGTGAAAATGAAAGTTTTAGAGCGAAACTTGTAAAAAAGACAAAAGAAATTTTGGAGATTTGTTTATACCTGCTTGGAATTGAAATTCCAGAGAAGATGTAATTCAAAATTGAAGATGTTTTTCAAATTCAATTTACTAGTGTAATAGAAAGATAGATTGTTATTTTTGACTTTTCTCAATAAAACAATCTTTATTTATCTTTATATAAATGTATATAAATTATTGGAGTTAAAATGGGAAAGAAAACTATTTCATTAAGTATTGACTGGAAGACTTACAAAGAATATAAAAAGATTTGCGAAAAGAATGGTTGGATTTTATCAAAGCAGATTGAGAATTTTATGATTAATGAAATTAAAAGGAATGGTGAGAAGAATGTCAGATAAACATTTATGGACTAAGGAAAGAGAGATTGATTTTTTTACTAAATCATTAAAAATAGGAACACCAGAACAACTTTTTTATGTTACAAAAGATGGAAAGTATTACGCTTATTGGCCAAAAAATTACAAAGGTGTAAAAACTACTCTACAAAGCAGAAATGCTTTTATTGGTGCTTACACAGAAAAATGGGCACAAGAGATTCTTAACCCTATTGCAAAAGAATTAAATGCTCATGCTGTAAGAAATGTTGTTTGTGAAGAGTTAGAATTAATTAAAGGTTCCCCTGCTGATGTTGCCATATGTAAGACTAATTCTATTTTTCAGGAACCAGAGGATATAATCGCTATTTTTGAAGTTAAGATGTCTATTGTATGGAATTGGGAATTACTAAAAAATTCTGAATTTTCCCTAAAATGTTTGGGTGATTATAGAACTCATCAGGGCAATCCGGGTTTGTTGAGATCAGACACTATGTTAAAAGCAATAGGTAAAAGCATAAGTGTAAGAATTGCTTCTTTAAAATCTGCAAAAATTCCTATTATAATTCTCGGAAATACACCAATCACAAGAAGTTATTATACAAAAGTTGATAATTTAAAAAATTATGGTATTATTCAAGGATTCTGGTCATTAAATCCAAAACCTTTGGATAACAACGGAGAAAATATCAAGTCAACAGAACAAGAGGGCTTCATGAGATTTGATTCCTATTCTGAGTTT
>QMZV01000022.1 GCA_003663355.1 Candidatus Aenigmatarchaeota archaeon | reverse complement strand
ATCTTCCGTAATTAAAAGAGTTCTTGAAAATGTAATTTTTCTTGAAGATTTACCAAGAACAAAGATTCTCATTAATATTGATATTTTATCTGCCGATGCAAGTACAAGATGCGCCGCAATAAATGCTTCTTCTATGGCTCTATCTCTGGCTGGAATTCCAATGAAAGACCTCGTAGCAAGTTGTTCCGTCGGAAAAATAGAAAACACTTTAGTTCTTGATATTGCTGGAAAAGAAGATACGGAAGGGGAAGTTGATTTGCCAGTTGCTTACTTGCCTCTCACAGACGAAATCCTTTTGTTGCAAATGGATGGAATTTTAAAAAAAGAGGAATTCGAAAAATTGCTGGAATTGGCAAAAAAAGGATGCATGCAGATCTATGAATTCCAGAAAAAAACTTTGTTAGATTTTAAGAGTAATTTGAAATATGAATAAAATGGAACAAGAAATTATACAAGAATGTAAACAACTTTCTCCAGCATATACTTATACAAGATATCCGGATGTTACTCCAATTAATCTGTTAGATTGGTTGAAATTGCAGAAAAAATATTAGAATGGCTGGAGAAAAAGATTTAATTGAGGAATTAAAAAAATTTAAAATTAAAACCAGTGAAGATATTCCTATACAGAAATTAATATTGTTCGGCTCTAGAGTGACGGGGAAAGCAGGAAAAGACAGCGATGTTGATTTAATAGTTGTTTCAAAAAATTTCAAAAAATTAAACTTTATAAGAAGAGCCGCAAAAATGTATGATTATTGGGATTTGAAACTGCCAGTAGATTTTCTTTGTTATACACCTGAAGAATTTGAAAAATTAAGAAAACAAGTTTCAATCGTTTCTGAAGCGCTTAAAGAAGGAATTGAAGTATAAATATGGAATTTTTAGGCTTTATTGATGAAATGAAATTTGTTATCTTTACAATAAATTCAAAACTAAATAAAAAACTTAAACAATAATTATGTTTCCGAATATAAATCCAAAGCAGATAGAGAAAATTGCGAGGAAGATGGGCATGCAGATGGAGAATATAACAGCAACAGAAGTTGTTATTAAAACAGACGGAAAGGATATTGTGATAAAGAATCCGCAGGTTTCAAAAATAAAAATACAGGGACAGGAGACTTTCCAGATTTCTGGTGAAGTAATAGAACAGGAGAATATTAGAGAAGAAGATGTGCAATTAGTAATGCAAAAAGCCGGAGTTTCAAAAGAAGAGGCAGAAAAACTTTTGAAGGAGACCGGAGACATTGTTCTCGCAATCAAAAAGGCTAAAAAATGATTATTCTGATTATTGGACCTCCAGGTTCTGGGAAGGGGACCCAGATAGAAAAAATTGCAAAGAAATTTAAATTGAAACATATTCCCTCCCCTGGAGATTTATTCAGAAAAATTGGAGATGAAGAAGTAAAAAAATATCTTTCAACTGGAAGACTTGTTCCAGACGAATTGGTTGCAAAACTTGTTTTTAAGGAAATAGATGACGCGGAAAATTTTATTTTGGACTCTTATCCAAGAAATTTAAATCAGGCAAAAACCCTTGACAATTTTTTGGCAAAGAGAAACAAGAAACTAGATTATGTAATTTATCTTAAGACTGGTGAAAAGGAGATTATAAAGAGAATTACAAACCGAAGAGTTTGTGTTAAGTGCGGAAAAATTTACAATCTAATAACAAATCCTCCAAAAGAAGATGAAAAATGCGAATGTGGAGGAAAATTAATACAAAGAGAAGATGATAAAGAAGAAGTTGTCAGAGCAAGAATGGATGTTTTCAGAAAATATACAGAACCTCTTCTTGAATACTACAAAGACAGATTAATTGTTATTGATGGCGAGCAGCCAGTAGACAAGGTTTTTGAGGATATTTGCGAGAAATTACAATAGCATATTTATTTTTGTCTTATTTTTATAAGGGTGTTTCCTGTGTATTTGAAAAGTATAAAGAAACTTTGTGAATATGGATTTAAAATTACAGAAGAAAATATAGAAACTATACTATTAATTAATGAAGATTCTTTTGAAAAAATGAAAGAAGCAGTACTAAAAGAGGTTACAGAAAAAATTTGGGAAGATTTAAATGAAGAATATAAAGAAATAATTAAATACATTGACATAGAAAAATTTATACAAAATCGGAAGGAAAAATATAATATAATTATAGGGAGCAAAGCTTATAAAGAGATTATAGATTTGTTAAAAAATAAAAGAGAGGAATTTTATGATTAATAATTTTTTATTTCTTTTTTTATAAGTGTTTTCATTCTTGGAACTCTTATCAATTTTCCGCAATTTTCACATTTTATTGAGAAAGGTCTTTTCCAGGTTTTTTTAGTATAACAGTAGTGTCCACATTTTGGACAAATATATTCTACATAAGCATCAGTTTCACCTTTTAAAACAAGAATTCTTATTTTTCCATTATTTTCTAATTTTCTGTTTGTATGCATAGTGCAATCGCTCAACTGAATATTATTCTTCAAAATAAATTCCTGAATTTTTTTAAGTTCCATAAATTAAAAAATTTTAAATTAAGTGGACCAGGCAAGATTTGAACTTGCGACCTCCACGTTATCAGCGTGGCGCTCTAACCAAGCTGAGCTACTGGTCCATAAATTTTAAATAATTAAATTCTATTAATATTATGTCATGGATTTATGTGCTGTTATTTTTTGGAATATTGATTTTCTTCTCTGGAATAAGAATTATAAATCAGTACGAGAGAGGTGTTAAATTTAGGTTGGGCAAGTTTGTTGGAGTTTTGCAGCCAGGTTTTAGGTGGATTATTCCAATTATTGAGAGAATAGAGAAAGTTGATGTAAGAGTTATCACAGTTGATATTCCGTCTCAAGAAGTTATGACTAAAGATAATGTTCCAATAAAAGTTAATGGTGTTGTTTTTTTCAAAGTATTAAATGCTGATAAAGCAGTATTAGAAGTTGAGCAATATAAATATGCAGTTTCTCAACTATCTCAATCTTCACTAAGAGATATGTGCGGAAAAGCCGAATTAGATTCTGTTCTGGCAAAGAGAGAAGAAATAGGCAGGAAAATAAAGGAAATTGTTGATAAAGAAACCGATCCATGGGGAATAAAAGTCACAGATGTGAAAATAAAAGATATAGAATTGCCGGAGAATATGAAGAGAGCAATGGCCCATCAAGCAGAGGCAGAAAGAGACAGAAGAGCAAGAGTTATACTTGCAGAAGCAGAAAAACAGGCAGCGCAAGCATTGGTTGAAGCTGGTAAAATTATTGATAAATCCCCCTCCTCACTAAAATTAAGATTATATCAAACTTTATCAGACATTGCATCAGAGAAAAATTCCACAATAGTGTTTCCATTTCCTGAAGAAATGATAGAATTTTTTAGAAAAAAGAAATCATAGTTAAAATTCTTTTCAGAAAAGTTTCTTAAGTGGACGGGAGGGGATTTCCAAAACCTTTTAAAGTTTGATAAAACTAATAAATAGATTTTTGAACCCCTGGCCTCCGCCATGCCAAGGCGGCATTCTACCATTGATCTAAAGCCTTTAGCTGATTTAACCAATAAAAGGCTTCTTACTATCCAACTTCTTTGTTTTGGCTTAAGCCTTTTTGATAGATTTAACCAATAAAAGGCTTATCTGAACTACCCGCCCACTTATTAATTTAATAAAAATTTTATAATTTGAATAAATTTTTGTGAACTACCCAATCTTCAAAAATGGAAAGTTTTCATTGTTATTAACCATTCTTGAGACTTTCCTCTGAGAAAGTTAAAATGGGCCTGAAGAGATTTGAATTCAAGGCAGGAATTTTTTATCTGCTCTCTTGACCTCCGGCTTTTACGCTAGAGCTGAAAAGGCAGAATGCCTTCTGGCCTTATAAGACCGGCGCTCTAACCAAACTGAGCTACAGGCCCATATTTAATTTTATTAAAATTACTTTATGAAAGAATTGCTTAAATTGGCTGACAAAATTGAAGATAAAGAATTAAGGGAAAAAACCATTGATTTGCTTAGAGATATTAAATTAAGTAATAAAAATTTGAATTATAAACAAATAAAATTAGAGGAATGTCCTGGTGGATATAAAGGATTTGAACATCACATGGAGAAAGGAGGATTAATAACACATACGAAAAATGTTACAGAACTATCAATAAAAATTGCTGACTTTATTGATCAAAAATATTGCAAAATAAACAAGGATTATGTAATTGCCGGAGCATTGCTTCACGATTTGATGAGGGTTTTTGACTTCAAAAAAAAAGGAAGAAAATATGAACTTGTTGGAAAATTAATTAGTCATGAGGAGTTGATTGGTTGCGAATTGTATGCAAGAAATTTTCCAGAGGAAGTTATTCACATTGTTTTAAACCATTTGAAATTGGAAGGATTGATTCTGGAAGCGATGATTGTGCATTTTGCAGATACAATTGATGCTTACACAGATGCTTATTTAAGGGAGTTATTAAAAGAAAGTTTAAAATCTGAAATATGATCAATTTTATAGAAAAATGAAAGAAGAAGCTGTAGAATTTCTTAAAAATTTAAAGGAAGAGGTTAAAATAGTTTCCCATAAAGACACAGATGGAATTTGTTCTCTTGCAATTCTGCTTAATTTTTTAAATAAGAGGAAAATAAAATATTCTTATGAGTTGACAGAAGTGCCAATAGAAAAATTAGAAATAAAAAAAGTAATGATTTTTTTGGATATTAATTTAGATAATGCTTTAAAATTTGCATCAGAAAAAACTTTAATAATAGACCATCACCAATTTGACAAAAAACCAAAAATTCCGTTTTACAATCCAAGAGAAAAAGATCCAAAAAGTTATATTCCAGCTTCGTATCTTGTTTACGAAGTTTGCTCCGAACTTGAGGATATGGAAGAAACAAAATGGATTGCTGCTGTTGGCGTAATTGGAGATAAAGGAGATGAGAATTCTGAATTTTGCAGAAAATTTGTTGAGGATTTTGAAAACAGGGAAGAATTGGATTTAATTTCAGATTATATTTTCTCTGCCACTCTGGTGGAACATGATAAAGAATATAAAATATTGGATATATTGCTGAATGCAAAATCAAGCAAGGAAGTTGTCCAGAATCTTTATTTAAAAGAATGTTACAACATTATACAAAATGAAATTTCAAAATCAAATAATAAAATTGAAAGAGAAGGAAACATTATTTTTGTAGAAGTAATCTCTCCATACAATATAAAATCAATTATTGCAACCCAGATTTTGGAAAAAAACAAAGATGCGATTGTCGTTGCTTATTCAATTTTTAAGGACTCTTACAATATTAGTATTAGGACAAACACAGAAATAAATCTTGGAGAAATTGTCAAAAAAGTTGCAAAAGTTTGTGGAGGAGATGGAGGAGGTCACAGAAAAGCTGCTGGAGCAAGAATAAAAAGAGATAAAATTGAAATTTTTAAAGAGGCATTTATTTTTGAAGTTGAGAGTTTTTTAAATAAATTTATTAATTATGCTTAAAAATATATTGGAAGATTTGTATTCTTTAACTAAAGAAAGATTTTTGGAAGAATTCTTTAAACTTGGTTTTAACAAAAAAGATTTTGAGGATTTGGAGAAAAAACTTTCAAAGGATAGTTCAGACATGAATATCAGAGCTCTATTTAGTGATATATTAATAAGAATAATTGAGAAAAGAAAAGTTAAAAATCTTAAAGAATTGAACAATTTTGTAAGAGAGTTTCAGGCTTTAACAAATCATTTTGTTATCTATCTTAACTCAAAAAAGTTAGCTTTATCCAATTTTATAATTACTGTTCTAATGACTGAAAAAGAAATTGGAAGTAAAAAATCTTTGATTGTTGATGAATTTATGAAAGTTTGTTGTGATGCTCATAAAGAGATAAATCAGTTCTTAAAAAGTGAATATGGTCAGCTAGGCCCTAAAGAGAAGGAAATTATTTCCATTGCCCACCATATTCTTGACTGGTACTTACAAGTAAAACCTGATGCAGCGTACAAGAAAAAAAGTAAAAAACTGGCTGCTATTTCTATTTATTTGGTGGAGAAGATAAATTCTAAAGTTACTGGTTATATAACAACAGGAATAACAGCTAAAAAATTATCTGAATTTAGCGGATATTCTTCTTCTGGTGCCTTATCTTCTTCTGCTAATGATGTTTTTTATGATGTTATCTATAATGTTATTGACCCAGAATTATTATTGGTTGAGCCTCTAAAAGCAAAAAACTGGAAAGAAAAATTAAAAGAAATAGCACCTTGTTTAGAAGAAAATTTCTCAGAGTATGATTGTTTATTTTGAATTTTTCTTCACAACCAAAATTTCAATTGCTTTTTTATCAAACTTGCCAAACTTCTTTTCACCACGCTCAATTGCTGTTGTTGCTAACTTCTTTGCATTTTCTTCACCAATATTATCTTTATAGTTTTTTTCTAAATATTTCTGTGCTTCCTTTTCTCCTCTTCCTAAAGATTTTGCTTTCCATTTGTATAAGGTCCCTGAAGAGTTTATTTCATACAAAGTTGGTTCATTATTGATACCTCCCAATAAAATAGAAACTCCATAAGGTCTTACTCCTCCAACTTGAGTGAACAACTGCATTCTATCAGCAACTTTTTTTGCTAAAACAAAAACATCTATTGGTTCTCCATAAGTTAATTTATTGATTTGTGCCTGCATTCTTAAATAATCAATTAAAATCCTTGCATCTCCTGTAAGACCGCAGGGAGCAGCTATAATATGGTCATCAATTTTTGCAACCTTTCCAAATTTAGAAGGTAATTGCAGAGCACTTAATGGAGAATAAGCAGCAAGAACAACACCATCATTAAAAACAACACCAACCGAGGTTTTACTAAGTTTAACTGCCTCCAAAGCATACTCTACCTGATAAATTCTTCCTTCTGGAGAAAAGACAACAGCTGCTCTATCATATCCCATTTGTGCCGGAATATCAATTTCTGCCATAAATATATAATTTATTTAAATAAAGTTAAACTAATCAAATACTTAATATTTTTTTATAAACAGGGCCTCCTGGTTTCAAAAAACTTTGCATTAAATCAAAGTTTGAAACAGAAAAATTATCTTCAAATTTTAGTTCACTTACTTTTTTCAAAAATTCTTTTTTGTTTTTCAAAAATTTTATTCTTGCAATTGTGAGATGTGGTTCAAAATTTGTTTCTGGTTTAAAACTTAAATCTTTCAATCCAAAATCAATCTGTTTCTGCAGTTCAATAATTTCTTTTCTTCCTTTTTCAATACCAATCCACACAACTTTAATAAAATTGTCATTTGGAAAGAATCCAAAATTTTTTAAGGAAACTTCAAATTTTTTGTAATTAATTTTTTCTAAAATCTGCTTTATCTCCTCAATCTTTTTCTCATTTACTTCACCAAGAAATTTCAGAGTTAAATGAAGATTCTGTTCCTCAACTTTTTTTATTCCTTTTTCTTGAAAATCTTTCATTATCTTTGAAATTCTTTTTTTTGTTTCTTTTGGCAGATTTATTGCAATAAAACATCTCATAAATTATGAATAGGAAAGAGAAAATTAAAACAGTACTTAAAATTTTAAAGGAAAAATATAATTTTAAAGTTAAGAGAGATGAGCCATTCAAAGTTTTGGTCACAACAATTTTATCTCAGAGAACAAAAGATGAGATTACAAAGTTTTCTTCAGAAAGATTGTTAGAGAAGGTTAAAACTCCAGAAAAATTACTTTCTTTGAAATCTAAAGAAATAGAAAAATTAATTTATCCTGTTGGATTTTACAAACAGAAAGCTAAAGGGCTGAAAAAACTTTCTAAGATTTTGATTGAAAAATATAATGGAAAAGTTCCAAACAATTTAGAGGAACTGAAAAAACTCCCTCTTGTAGGAGACAAGACAGCGAGTTGTGTTCTGCTTTTTGGATTTAATAAAAAAACAATTCCTGTTGATACTCATGTTGCAAGGATTTCAAAAAGACTTGGATTGGTTGAAAAAAATTTAAGTCCAGAAAAAATAAGAATTGAATTGGAAAAAATTTTGAAGGGGAAAGATAGGAAAATTGTTAATCAACTATTTATACAATTTGGAAAAGAAATTTGCAAACCAATAAGACCAAAGTGCAAAGAATGTAAAATCAAGAAATATTGCGAATTTTATGAAAGCTAATAATTAATTACTTTAGGAATTTCATTCAATAAATCTGAAGCAAGAAAACTTTCTCTGAATTTTTTTGATGCAAGTTCTCCTGCTCTTCCATTAATATAAGCTGCGCAGCAGGCAGATTCAAAGCAATTAACCTTGCGAGCAAGTAATGCTCCGCAAATTCCAGCTAAAGTATCCCCTGTTCCTCCCTTTGTCATGTAAGGAGTGCCTGTTTTATTTAGATAAATTTTGTTTCCATCAGAAATTATATCAATATTTCCTTTCAGCAAAATTGTTGTTTTTAATTCCCTTGCAACTTTTATCACTTTATTTTTTCTTCTTTCTAAATCATCTAAAACTCTCTCTCCACTCAAAATAAAGAATTCATAAGCATGTGGAGTTAAAACAAAATTTTTTTCTCTGACAATCTCTGGTTTTTCTGCAACAGCATAAATTGCATCTGCATCAATTACACCAGGTAATTTTGCTTCAGATAAAAATTTCTGAACTGCTTTAAAGGTTTCTTTTTCTCTTCCGAGACCCCCTCCAATAACGAAACCTGTTTTGTTTTCTAAGATTTTATAAATTTGTTTTAAATGCTCTTTTTTAAGAAAATCTCCTTTCAAAGGATGTGTAATTAAATCTGGTGAAAAGCTTGCTATTATATTTGCTGCTCTTTCGGGTGCGGCAATTTCAACTAAATCAACACCGCTCCTCAAAGCTGCAAGAGCATTGAAAGTTGGAGAGCCAGAATAAATTTTTGAGCCTCCAATTACAAGCAAAGAACCAAAATTATATTTGTGAACTTCTTTTTCTCTTTTTTTATAAATCTTTCTTAATTCCTTTATCACTTCAACCATTTTTTAATCATAAAATCCAATAACAAAATAATTAATATAAATAGAGTTGCAATTGTGGATATAAAATACTCCCCAATACCAACAAGCAAACCTACAGCAGAAGTTGTCCAAAGAGAGGCTGCTGTAGTTATCCCTTTGATATTTTTTCCAGAACTAATAATAGTTCCAGCGCCAATAAATCCGATTCCTGTAACAATTCCAGCGGCAATTCTTGCAGAATCCATTCCAAGATTCATTGAAGAGATTGTGAATAAACAAGCGCCTAATGCAACAAGCATGTGTGTTCTTATTCCAGCTGGTTTATGTGATTTTTCTCTTTCAATTCCGATAAGTCCTCCAAGAGCAACGGCTAAAATTAGTTTGACAACAATTTCTAATTGAACTATCATAAGTATATTAAATTAAATTATTTATGGCAGAGATTGTTGTTGAGATTCCTGAGTTAAAACTAGATAGGAAATTTTTTGAGGAATTGGAGAGAGATATTAATGCAACTATTAGATTAAAAGTTGCACGAGAGTTGTTGCTTAAAGAATGGGATAAGAGATTTTCAAAATCTGAACTAACAGATGAAGAATGCTTGAGACTTGGCAGAGAAATTAATAAAGCTTCTTTCAAGCATTGGAAAGAAATGGGTTGGTTATAGACAATGAAATTAGTTGTTGACTCTAATGTATTGTTCTCATTCTTTAAAAAAGAATCATCAACAAGGAAGATTATAACATTGGTTGAATTACTTGAGTTATATACTTTAAAATCAAGAATTGATGAGCTGATTAAACACAAGGAGGAAATTTGTTCCAAATCTAAAATAACTGAAGAAGAATTCTTTAAATCTTTGACAGAGTTGGAAATATTTGTTAGAATAATTGACGATAAGTTGGTTTTCAAATTTGGAAGGGAAGCAATTAAACTTGCTCCGCATTCTGAAGATGCTCCATTATTTGCGTTATCCTTGTTTTTTAATTGTCCAATTTGGTCAAATGAAGTTGCATTTAAGAGGCAATCTAAAGTTAAAGTTTTTAACACAAAAGAATTATTAGAACTCCTTGGATTCTCCTGATAAATTCTTTATTCTATTTAAATATTATTTATGGCAGAGATTGTTGTTGAGATTCCAGAGGAATTAAAATTTGGATTTAAAGAACTTGGTAGAGAAGAAATTAGCTCAATTATCTCTATGGCTCTAAGAGAGAAATTATCTGAAAAATTAATGTTCAAGGTTGCGGATGAATTGTTAAAGAAGTCTGAAATAACTGATGAATTAGCACTTAAGTTGGGCTCTGAGCTTAAGAATAGAGCTGCTAAAAAACATTTGTTAAAATCTAAGTTATAATCCATAATGCCAGAAAAATTACCAAGGACTTTGATAGTGGATGCCTCTATTTTATTTTCTTTCTTTAAAAAAGATTCTGCAAGGAGAAGGATAATTGAAGAATTACCAAATTTAGGATGTAGATTAATTTCTCCAGAGTTTGCTTTAAAAGAATTGCTATTTGACAAAGAGAAAATAATGAAATATGGTAAAATTAATGAACTTTCATTTGCATTTTTATTTTCTTTACTTTTGCGTAAAATAGATCCTATTTCAGAAGAAAAATATAAAGAATTTTTGTCTGAAGCTAACAAAATTTCACCTCATGGCGAAAAAATTAAAGATGATCCATATTTTGCTTTAGCCTTAGCATTTAATTGTGATATATGGTCTGATGAATCTGCATTTAAACAGCAATCTAAAGTTAAAGTTTTTAACACAAAAGAATTATTAGAACTCCTTGGATTCTCCTGATTTAAAATCT
>QMZV01000021.1 GCA_003663355.1 Candidatus Aenigmatarchaeota archaeon | reverse complement strand
GCCCTTCCAGCAAGCAAAAATCTCTGTCCAGGAAGAATGGAAAGAGCCGTATCTTCCTCTGGCGCTGAAAAAAGAATTGATGGAATAAAATCAACAAAAGAATTTGTAATTTCCGACCCAACAAGAATCGCTATAAGGTAAATTGTTTCAATTCCGAGAAAAGGAGAAAGAGAAATTAGAAGAAAGGCAATTGTATTTGGATGCAGCCCTGGAATTAATCCTGCAATAACCCCAAGCAGAATTCCAAGAAGTAAAAAGAAAAAAAGTTCAAGAAACATAATTTATTAAATTTTTCTGCGAATATAAATATGACAAGAGGAACTCCGAGTTTTGGAAAACATAATAAACTGTTGCATACAATCTGCAAGAGATGCGGCTCTCATTCTTACAATATAAAGAAGAAATTCTGCACAAAATGCGGATATGGAAAATCAAAGAAAATAAAAACCTATTCATGGAGATGGAAAAGCCCTTTGGGGAAGAGAAACAGGAAGAAATAAACTACTTAAATGTTTAATAATATATTTTATGGTTGATAAAAAAGCAATTAAAGAATTTTTTAGACCAGAAGATAATAAATTGATTATAACTACCATATTTTTCTTATTTGTAATATTTGTAAGTATGTCTATGGGTGCGCCGCCACCGATGTGGTTTAAAATTATAGAACTTCTATATTATTTTTTAATACTTCCTGTAGTAATAGTAACTGGTAATTTAGGTTTACTAACTTTTGTTGTTGGCTTTCTTTATTGGTATTTTGTTTCTTGTATAATTGTGGTTCTATACAGATTTATCAGAAAACGTTATTCTTAAAATCAGTTCAATTATTTCTTTAATCTAAATTTTATGGATGAAGAATTTTCAGAAGAAGACAAAAAAATTGTTGAAACTTTGTTAAAGAACAAAAAATTTGTTACTAAAAAGGCTTTAAAGATTATTAAAGAAAAAAACTTGCTTGAAAGAGTTTTGAAATTAAATGAAATTATAATTAATGAAAACATATTAGAGAGATTGCAAGAAAGAGAAATTAAAATTGAAAGAAACAGAGAAAAGAAAATTGCTGAGGAACACGATGTTGATTTCAGAATTGAAAATACGGAAATAAAGCACAGAGAAAGAAAAGTATCAGATTTTGTTTCCTATTTTAACTCAAAGTTTTTTCTTCTTCAACAGATGATGATTAAAAGAATAAACCCAATTTCTATTGCAAATATAAAAAAAACTGCAAATGATGAAATTTCATTAATAGGAATGGTTTATGATTTAAGGACAACAAGCACAGGAAACAGGATTATAGAATTAGAAGACCCAACAGGAAAAATCTCTTGCATTGTAACGAATTCAAATTCTGAATTATTTGAGGAAGCAAATAATATTTTGTTGGACGAAGTAATAGGGGTTAAAGGAATTTTTAAAAACAATTATCTTTATATAAATGAAATAATAAGGCCAGATGTTCCAGCAATAAATGAAATAAAAAAATTAGATGTTCCTTTAAGCTGTGTTTTTATCTCTGACTTGCATGTTGGCAGTATTGATTTTCTTGAACATCTCTTTAATAAATTTATTAAGTGGATTAATTCAAAAGAAGCAGAGAAAGTTAAATATATTTTTGTTGGAGGAGATTTGTGTGTACTACCTGAAACTTTAATTTTAACAAAAAAAGGTCTCAAAAAAATAGAAGATATAAAAATTGGAGAAGAGGTGTTAACTCACTCTAACAGATGGCAAAAAGTAAAAAAAGTTTTTAAGAGAGAAATAGATGAGGAGGTTTGTGGTCTTTCTACAGATTCGTCAAACATACCCGATATTATTTTGACAGGAAATCATCCTGTGTGGGCAACTATTAGAAAAAATAGGTACTTTTCAGTTAGAGGAATGCCATCCTGGATTCCAGCACATCAGTTATCTAAAGGGTACTCTCTATTCAACATAAGAACAGAAGAGCCATTTTCAAGTATAAAAGAAGTAGAATTTTCTGATACCCCAAAACAAGATAAGATAAGAAGTTCAAGTCTCCAAAAAAAAGTTAAACTAGATAAAGATTTCTTAACAGTAATTGGATTATTTCTTGGAGATGGAACAGTAAAATTAAATAAAAAAAGAGGAACAGTTAGTTTTTATTTTGGGAAAAGAAAGAAAAATGCTATTGAAATTGTAGAGAGATGGGCAAGAAAATTAAAGTTGAATTTGTTAGTTCATCAGCAAAATAATTTAAAGATGATGTATATAAACTCAAAGCCTCTTGCAAAATTTTTTAGTCAGTTTTACAAAAATAAAATAAAAGATATACCAGAGTTTTGGTTAAATCTACCATTGGAGCAATTTAAGTGGATAGTATATGGTTTAGTTTTGTCAGATGGTTGCTTTGAAAAAAGGAAAATAGGCGGGAGGGTAAGAATAAATAATACAAGTATTAATCTACTAAAAAAAATCAGATTGAGACTTGAATTTTCTGGGATTTATACTTCTCTCTGTTTATCAAGAGGAGAAATATTTAGTAAGTTTGGGAAAAGAATTTCAAAAACAAAAAATTATTTTGAACTTTCATTTTCAAATGAAACCACAATGCCAATATTAGAACTCTTTGGATTTAAAGAGGGGTTAAGGAGAAATCCAAGAGAATTTAGAGAATCTTTTTTCTACTCTTTAAAAAAACTAAAGAAAAATATAAAACAAAAATATAAAGGATTTGTGTATAATTTAGAAGTAGAAAATGATAATTCTTATATAGCTAATGGTATTATTTTACATAATTGTGATGGAGTTGGAATTTATTTAAATCAGGAAAAAGATTTATCAATAAAAAGTTATGAAAAACAATATGAGTATTTGGCAGAACTTCTGGCAAAAATTCCAGAACATATAAAGATTATTGTTCAACCAGGGAATCATGATATTGTTGGGAATCAGGAACCACAACAAACTCTAAAAGAAACTGCTCTATCAAAATTACAAAATATTGAGTTTGGAACAAATCCATGCTCTGTTGTTTTAAACAAAAATTTTAGAATTCTGATGTATCATGGATATTCTTATGATGATATTATAAGAGAGATGCCTAAAATAAGACAGGAAGGTTATAAGAAACCATGTTTGCCTATGATAGAAGTTTTAAAAAGAAGACATCTTGCACCAAGTTACGGCTCTTCTTTAGTTATACCAAAACAGACAGATGATTTAGTTATTAAAGAAATTCCAGATATCTTTCATTCCGGACATTTGCACACTGTTTGCTTGGAAAATTATAAAAATATTTTGTTAATAAATTCCGGAACTTTTCAGGGAAGAACAAAATATCAAGAGATGCAAGGACACATTCCGCATCCAGGAATATTTGCCTATGTTGATTTGCAGACAAGAGAGAGTAAATTGATTAATTTGAATTAAAGAATTTTATTGGTTTTGGAGATTATTACACTGTTATAATTAATTTAGTGGGTATTTAAAGTTTTTATCTTTATATAGTAATGACAAGTAGATTAGTACCACTGGAGATTAAAGAAAAAGAAAATGGGTGTGAATATCATCACAT
Source organism: Candidatus Aenigmatarchaeota archaeon (assembly GCA_003663355.1). GTDB lineage: Archaea > Aenigmatarchaeota > Aenigmatarchaeia > QMZS01 > QMZS01 > QMZS01. The sequence continues at coordinate 7,534 of QMZV01000021.1, read as the reverse complement.
AGATTACAGAGGCAATGAAACAGATACAAAAACAATAAGAGTATCCTATAAAGATTTATTTTTGATTAGAAAGCCTCTCTTTCCCATCACTACAAAAGAAATTGATCCAGAGGTAGCTAAATTGCAGAGCATCAAAGAACTAGAAAAAAATGTACATGAATATGTTGAACGTAATTGTAAAGGATGGGTATATGGAGGACATACTCCAACAGACGAGTATGTAGAAATTTATTTGGAAAAAGAAGAAAATCCTTTAGAAGGATTAATAGACATTATTTAAAACAATTAAAACTTTTTTCTTTCATAATAATGGATTCTGGTTTAATTGGTTTTGTTATTTTTGTTGCAATAACAGGACTGATTGTTTATCTTAAAAGAGACAAAATTGAGAGACAAGGAATTATTTTGATGATGAGAACAAAAAAATTCAAACAGGATATAAAAAAACATGCAATCAAGCACAGAAAATTCTGGAATATTTATTTTAATATTGGTATTTGTGTCTCATTTCTTGCAATGTTTTTTGGAATTTGGTATTTGATGAATAACACCATAAACATTGCTTCTGGAATTGGAAGCAGCGGTTTTGCTCTAGTTTTGCCTTTTCCAACAAGTTCTTTTTCTTTCCAACCAGGATTGTTTTTAGTTCCAATCTGGTACTGGCTTATTGCAATAATAATCTTGATTTTCCCCCATGAACTATCTCATGCTTTTGCTCTATCCATAAATAAGTTGAGAATAAAATCCCTTGGTTTAATTTTATTTTTATTTATTCCAGGAGCTTTTGTTGAACCGGATGAAAAACAACTGAAAAAAGCCTCTAAATTTAAACGATTGCAGGTCTTCTGTGCGGGTTCTTTCTCAAACATAGTTACTGCTTTATTCTTTATTTTAATTCTGAATATCTTTTTATCTGTTGCTTATACCCCAGCAGGAATTTATTATTCTTTCCCAGCAGAAAAAATTAATAAAACAGAGATTATTGAGATAAATAATTTAACAAATGGAATAATGGAACTGAAAACAGAAAACAACACTTATTTATTAACAAAAACTCTTTTTAAGGAACAGAAAAATAAAACAGAGATAATTGTTTTTCAAGATTGGCCCGCAGTAAGAAACAATTTATCTGGGGCAATAAAAAAAATAGATAATTATTGGATAAATACCCCAAAAGATGTTTCTTTTATTCTATCAAAGCATAAACCAAATGATACAATTTTAATTGAAACAACCAAAGGAATTTATAATATTACTTTAGCAGAAAATAATGGAAAACCTTTTTTAGGAATTGTAACAAGCTATGATCCCATTTTAGATTTTATAGCACCTATGAATTACAGAGATTATGAAGTAAAGAATAGAAATTTTGAAAAGATTGGAGAATTCTTGCTTAAACTAATTTCTTTTATTATTGCAGTATGCTTCGGGGTTGCAATTGTCAATATTCTTCCAATAAAACCTCTTGATGGTGGTTTGGTTCTTGAAACTCTGACAAATAGAAAAATCGCAAATTTTATTTCCTTGATTATTTTTGTTTTGATAATCTATAATTTTGTTGGGCCTTTTATCTAAAATTTTTAATCTATAATTATGATAAAAAATTTAGAAATAAATAATTTTAAATCTATTAGAAATTTGAAGTTAAAATGCAAAAAAATAAATATTTTTATAGGGGAACCAAATACAGGAAAGTCCAATATTTTAGAAGCCTTAGGAATTTTCTCTTTTGGACAATACGGAAATCTTAAAGATTTTGTAAGATTTGAAAACATGAGTAATTTGTTTTATGATGAGAATTTAGAAAATGCTATAAAAATAAAGGCTGATGATAGACTTTTGGAAATTAGTTTTAAGAATGGAAAGTTTAAAGGGACTTGTCATTTAATAGAAAAAGAGATTTTTCACTTTGATTATGATTACAATGCTGTTGGTACTTCAAGCTATTCACAAGAACCATCATTGTTCAAATTTTACAAATTTGTTATAAGGGAAAATTTCCCAAAAAAAGAAGCAGATTTTCTTTTACCTCCATTTGGGGAAAATCTTTTAGCAATTCTTTCAACAAATAAAGAACTAAGAACTATTGTTAGCGAAATTTTTAACAGGTTTGGGCTTAAATTAGTTTTAAAGCCTCAAGAGAAAAAAATAGAAGTATTAAAACAATACGAAGATGTTTTTATTTCACTTCCTTATTCTTTAGCTTCTGATACCTTGCAAAGAATTGTGTTTTATCTAGCCATAGTTTATTCAAATAAAAATTCTATATTAACTTTTGAAGAACCAGAATCATATGCATTTCCCTATTACACAAAATATCTAGCTGAGTTAATAGCATTAGATAAAAATAATAATCAATTTTTTATTTCAACCCACAATCCTTATTTTCTTCTTTCAGTATTAGAAAAAAGCGCAAAAGATGATGTCGCAATCTTTATAACTTTTTTTGAAAAGTATCAAACAAAAATAAAGATTTTAAGTGAAAAAGAAAAAGAAGAAATACTTGATGGAAAAATGGATGTGTTTTTTAACATAGAGAGATTTTTAGAAAAATGATATATGTTGAGTGCAAACCAGATTTTGTATTAGCAAGTTTATTTGTTTCAAAAAAGGAAATTATACATGCAGGGAATAAGTCTAAAGTAATAAAGTGTTTGAGAAAGAGAAATAATTGCAAGGGAATGATAGATGAAGACCCAGGACATTCACAACCTTCCTATCTGAAAGAATTTAATTTAGTAAAAGAAAGTTCTAATATTAAAATATTAAGAGATAAAAGAAATAATTACTTAATAGTTTTGTGTCCGAGATTAGAAGAATGGATTCTAAATTCTGCAAAAGAGAGAAAAATTGATTTAGAAAAAGATTATAGACTTCCAGCAGAAGAAAACAAATTTCACGCAGTAATAAATGCCAACATATCCAAATTTGAACTGTTAATAAAAGATTTAAGAAACAAGAGTTTAAGATTCAAAAAACTAAGAGAATGTTTTGAAATAGAAAATTGAAACTTCTTTAATGTATGCAATTTAATGAAGTTGGCATTAGCCGATTTAGGTAAAGCAAGTGCAACCGAGCGAAACTATTAAATCACTGTTATGCTCTCTGACTGAAGGGAAGACAGAATTTTAGTACAACATTCCCAAAGAGAAAATTCCGAGTTGCAAGCAAAGGTGAAAAATTGGTATACTATTAATCATTAATGAGTATTATGGAAACAAAAATCACACAATTATTAGATTCAAAAGGAATTAAATATAGATTGCTTCCTCACGAAAAACCAGTTTTCACTTGCGAAGATGCAGCAAAAGAAAGAAATGTTCCATTAGATGAAATGATTAAATGTATTCTTTTAGTTGATAAAAAGAAAAATTATTTTCTTGTTTGCATAACATCAGAAAAAAGAGTAGACACAGAAAAAGTAAGAGAAATGATGAATTGTAAAAGATTGAGTTTTGCATCCGAGCAAGAAATTGAGGAAATTTTAGGATATAAAATTGGGGCAATTCCTCCATTATTATTGAAAACAGAAGTCCCAATCCTATTTGACAATGCGATTATGAAAAAAGATAAAGTTAATATTAGTTCTGGAGATCCAAAAGCAGGATTGGAACTTAACCCAAGAGATTTAATTTCTTTGATTAAACCAAGGTTTGGAAATTTTTCTAAGTAGCCCCCACGAGCAATTGAGCATAACTAAATAATTATTATAATAATTATGGGTTTTTTTATTTCATTTGAGGGTCTTGATGGAAGCGGATGTTCAACCCAAGCGCAACTCTTGGAAAGACATTTTAAATTAAGAAAAAGATCTGTGTTATTAACAAAAGAACCTACAAACAACTTAATTGGAGGTTTGATAAGAGGGCAGTTGACGCATGAATGGAAAAGTTCTATGGAATGCCTGCAATTGCTTTTCGCTGCTGACAGAGCTCATCACTTAGAAAAAGAAATAAATCCTGCACTTAAAAAAAACTTTGTTGTAATTTCTGATAGATACAAACTGTCTTCAATAGCTTTTGGTTCTTTGGAAGCAGACCAAGAATGGCTGAAAAAAATAAATGAGAAATTTATGGACCCGGACTTAACAATCCTGTTGAAGGTTTCTCCAGAAACCTGCATAAAAAGAATAAAGAGCAGACCTTCTTTTGAATTATTTGAGGAGAGGGAGAAACTCGAAAAAATTTGGAAAGTTTATGAAAGTTTTGTTTCAGAAAATGTTGTCTTAGTTGATGGAGAAAAACCAATAGAAGAAGTCCATGATAAAATTGTAAAAATAGTAAATGAGAGAATGAAAGGAAAAGAAATTGAGACTTTTCTTTAACTATTTGAATTTTTCAAAACTTTGTTTAAGAGCTTTAATCCCCGGCAATTCTTTTCCTGTTAGAAATTCTATTGCTGCGCCTCCCCCTAGAGAAACATAATTAAATCCATCAAAAGGAATTTTTAATTTACTCAATGCATCAATTGTATTTCCTCCTGCTAATACAGAATTAAAGTTTTTTAGAATTTCAAAAAGTTTTTTTGTTCCATATTCAAAATTTTTTCTCTCGTAAATTCCAGCAGGACCCTTCATAAAGACATTTGTTGAGTTTTTGATAATCTCTCCATAAAACTCAATTGTTTTTTGTCCAATATCCAATATTCTCTCCTTTGTTGGCAGATTTTCTACTAAAATTTCAATTCTGTTTCCATCTCTTTCAACAGCAACATCCAAAGGGGTTATTATTTTCTCATTGTTTTTCAATTTTTCTATTTTTGTAAGAAAATTTAGATAACCTTTCTCCTTTAGAAAATTTTCAGTTTCTTCTCCGAGTTTATATCCTCTAGAAATTAAAAAAAGAAGAGACAAAACCCCTGTAGTTAAAATTTTTACCTCTTTATTTAGAAAATTGTCAATTATTTCTAATGGTTCTTCTAACTTTGCTCCACCCAAAATAAAAATATTATTTTTTGAAGTTTCCACTTTTTTTAGAAATTTCTCTAATTCTGTTTGTTCTGTTTCAAAAACAGGACCGGGGAGAGAAGGTTTCAAGGTTGAAAATCCGACAACACTTGCATGGCATCTATGAGAAACAGAAAAAGCATCCAAAATAAAATAATCAATTAAAGGAGATAATTTTTTTACTAACTCACTGTTTGCATGTTCTTCTATTGATTTATCTGCAGTTTCATCTTCATAAAAACGGACATTATCCAATAAAACCACTTCTTTTTCCTTAATCTTCTCTATATAATCAAAACTTTCTCCAAATTTTATGAATTTTACATTTCCAAGATATTTTTTCAGCAACTCTGCGTGTTTTTCCAAGGAAATGAAATCAGATTTTCCCTTTCTTCCCTGATGCGATAATACAACAATTTTAGCTCCAGACTCTTGCAATTTTTTAATTGTTTCAACATGTTTATACACTCTCGGATTTTCAGACAATTCTTTGGTTTCGGAGTTATAAGGAAGGTTTAAATCAACTCTTAAAGCAATTGTTTTATTTTTAAAATCAAAATCCTTAAATCTAAAAAATTCCTCCATAAACAAAACATATAAAATTATATTATGCCGGCGTGCCAGAAAGGTTAATGGGCGTGGCTCGAGACCACGTGTCCCTTTGGGACATCTAGGTTCGAATCCTAGCGCCGGCGCTAATTCTCTGTCTGAAATTTTTATCTTATTATTTTGAAAAATAAAATTATGCTCTATATAATAAATTTCAAAACCTATGAGAAAGGAACTGGAATAAATGCTCTGAAATTGGCAAATATAATTTCTGATGTAAGAGAAGAACTTAAAGTAGATATCTGGGCTGCTCCTCAATTTGTTGATTTAAAAGAAATCGCAAAAATAGTTCCAACTCTATCGCAACATATAGATGCAATTTCTTATGGTTCAAATACAGGTTCTATTCTTCCAAAATCAATAAAAGAGGCAGGAGCGATCGGCACTTTAATTAATCACTCTGAAAAGAAATTATCTTTACAACAAATAGAAGCTTGTATAAATCTTGCAAAACAATTAGATTTAAAAACAGTTTGCTGCGCTGCAGATATAAAAGAAGCAATGGAGATTTCAAAATTTTCCCCAGATTATATTGCTTTTGAAGACCCCGAACTTATTGGAACAGGGAAATCAATTTCACAAACAAAACCGGAACTTGTTTCAAGATTTGTTGAAATTCTAAAAGAGTTAAACCCAGATATAATTCCTCTCTGCGGTGCAGGAATTTCAAAAAAGAAAGACGTTAAAAAAGCAGAGGAATTGGGAGCAAAAGGAGTTCTTGTTGCAAGTGCTGTTGTTAAAGCAGAAAATCAAAGAGAAGCTTTGTTGAATTTGGTTTTGTAAAAGAGTTACAAAAATTTAAAGAGATATGAGCCCGGGAGGATTTTCGAATCTTCCTTTCTTTGGCTTAAGGGTTTCTTTCGAGAAAGAAAGCCTTATTCGAACCCCCAACACCTGGATCCGAAGTCCAGTGCTCTATCCAATTACTCCGCCCTTTTATTTTTCCGTCGACGCTTTTTAGACAACTTAACCAATAAAAGGGTCGGTTGAGCTACGGGCCCATAATCAAACCATTAGAAATTCTTATATTAATTTATGCACTGGGCAGATATTTTTGCAAAACAAGTTGTTGAAAAAAGAGATAAAGAGGAATATGTTGTTGAGAGCGGAATTACTCCTTCAGGTGTAGTTCACATAGGAAACTGCAGGGAAATTTTAACTCAGTATTTTGTTTATTTAGGAATCTTAAAATTAGGTAAAAAAGCAAAGTTTATCTATATTTGGGATGATTTTGACAGGTTTAGAAAAGTTCCAAAAGGGATTAAAAAAGAGTTTGAAGAATATATTGGAAAACCATTAACAAAAGTTCCGGATCCTTTTAATTGTCACAAATCTTATGCAGAACATTTTGAATCAAATCTTGAGGAAGAAATAAAAAAAATAGGAATTGAGCCAAAATATTTTTCAGCAACAGAGTTGTATAAAAACGGGACTTTCATTGAAAACATAAGAATTGCTCTTGAAAAAACAGATAAAATCAAAGAGATTTTAAACAAATTTAGACTTGAACCTTTGCCGAATGACTGGCTTCCAATAAATTTATACTGTGAAAAATGCGGGAAGGATTTCACAAAAATAAAATATCTTGGTGATTACAAAATATCTTACAAATGTGATTGCGGATTTGAGAACGAAATTGATTTTAGGAAAAGAAGAATAGTGAAACTGAAATGGAGAGTTGACTGGGCTTCAAGATGGGCTTACTTCAAAGTTGATTTTGAGAGTTCTGGAAAGGAACACAAATCAAAAGGAGGAAGTTTTGATACCTCAATCTTGATCTCAAAAGAAATTTTTAATTATGAGCCTCCAATAGGACCAATGTATGAGTTTATCCATTTAAAAGGGCAGAAAGAAAAAATGTCAAGTTCAAAAGGAAATGTTGCAACAATTTCTCAATTACTAAAGATTTTTGAGCCACCAATTATCAGATTTCTTTATACCCAGAGATTGAATAAAACAATTTTCATTCCTTTTGATTTG
>QMZV01000020.1 GCA_003663355.1 Candidatus Aenigmatarchaeota archaeon | reverse complement strand
GTCCTAAAGGATAAGCCGGAAGCATAGAAATAAAGCTGAGAAGCTACTTTTTGCTCATTTTCCTTATAGGCATTCGGTTTGAAATCCACAATATAAATTAAACCATTTCTAACCTGCAAAATATCAATATGTCCGCTTATGCCCAAATCTAAATTTTTTTCCCAGAACCAGATTGGAACTTCGCAGGCTATGGTTGATGAATCGTTTATGAGCATAAAGGTTTCAACTGTTGGATGTCTTTCCTTTGGTTTATAGCAGGAGACTAGGGCTAATTTAGCTAGCTTGCAGGCAAGATTATAATTTCTTTCCTTTCTTATCTTTAAATTTAATTTAAATTTTGAGCATCTATTCTCTATTGAATTAAAAAATTCAGGGCAGCCTTTTTCAAATTTTTTAACATAGGAAATCAGAGAAGGAAATCCGCACATTTCCAATTTTGGTTTATGGTATTTGAAATTATAAGCCAAATCATTATGAATAAAATTCTTGGAAACCAAAATATCTTTGCCGTATTCTTTCAAAATTTTCTCCCTGATTTTATGATAGGTGCAAATATTCCCGAATTCTTTAATCCAAGTATGAACAGAACTTTTAGAAATCTTAACTTTAAATCTTCTGTTAACCAATTTTGCAGACTCTTCCAATGTGTTTCCAAGATTATAATAAGAGATGGCATTTGTAATAATTTTCGGTCCATAAGTTTTATTTTTTAATTTTCTTCCGGTAAACTTTCTTCCGCAATCCTTGCAATAAAACAATTGAACATATCCGAACTTTGTTTTCTGCCTTCCCTTTTTAACCACATTCTTGCTTTTGCAGAAAGTACATCTGACATCAAAATTTCTTTTTATCTTGAAATTATCCATAATAACCAAATAATTAGTATTAAATAAAATTTTCTCATTCTTTTTTCAACTTTAAGTTTTTTTCCTGTTCTATTTTTTCTGAATTTAGTTCATTTAATAGCTAAACATAATTCCTACCCTTGAAAAAATTATTTTCCTCTGATTTTTTGCTATGCACCATGCTCCGGAGAAACTATTAGCTTTTTTAACTCAATTTTATTCCATCTTTTAGTAACTAGAACAACTTCTCAATATCATAGATTTTAGAGTAATAACAAAATTTTATAGGGTCAAGGAAAAGTAATTGTTTGTTTTCTAAATGTAAATTTCTGAGATTTTCATTATTGTAAGAGAATCCGGTTTGAGTGAAGACTCAGTAGAAATGCTTTTAGCCAAGATTGGATTATAAAATTGATGTAATTACAATTGTAATGGAAATCTTTAAATATATATTTAATTTAAAATTATTATGAATCTTTCTTTATCTGAAACGGATGAAAAATACTTGACATATGTTTTTAAATTCTCTCCAAATCCATATGGTATTAAAAAAATCAAACTCGTCCTCCCGCGAGAACCGAAAACATTAAATTCTACAATAGACCTTTTCATGTCAGAAAATTTAAGAGGAAATAATTATGATGATGAAATAAAAAAACTCATAGAAAAAGCCCCGACTTACAATATAGAACCTGAAGAAGTGGAAAAATATATAAAATCTTCAAAATTTAGATTTCCTAAAATATTCCCTTTGGTAAAAAATGGAATAGCTGAAAGAGTAAAGAATAAAGCACTTGAAGATTTACAGGAAAATTCAATTGAAATTCACAAAGTTTATGAAGACGGAACAAAAGAGTTATGTTATGGAAATGGATTTCATGTTGTTCAGTCAGAAGACAGGGATAAAGTTTTTGAATATGCAAGTCTCGGACTTCTTAATATTAGATTGGGCGAACATGGTAGAATAACAGCAAGATTGTCTGAATTGGGAGAGGAATTAATGAAATTAAAATAAGTTAGACAATCTTTCATACAAATTTTTTATCAAGACTTTTAGATTATCTAAAATTGACTCTTTAAATTCTTCTAAATAAAACCAAAATTTTTGTCCCTACTTAAAAAAAAGATTGTAAAGTTGATATATCTGCTACTTACATAGTCTTCTTGCAGTGGTTGAGGTGAAATATTTATTTTTTTAAGTAACCTAGAAAATGGAAAAGTTTTTTAGAGGATAATTTATTTAATTAAAAAATTAAATTATAATAATGGAAATTTCAAAGGTTAGAAAAAGAGATGGACGAATTGTTCAATTCAATAAAAATAAAATTGTAAACGCGATTAATAAAGCCTTTCTATCTGTTGGATTAGACAACAAAGATAAAGTTGAGAAACTTGCTGATGAAGTCGTAGATGAATTGCTAAAAATCTATGATGGAGATATAATTCACGTAGAGCAGATACAGGATGTTGTTGAAAAAATATTGATAAAAAATAAACTTACAGATGTTGCAAAATCCTACATCTTGTACCGGCAGAAGCATAAAGAATTAAGAGAAGTCAGGTCAATTCTTGGAGTTGAAGATGATTTAAAGTTGCCAATAAATTCCTTAAAAGTGCTTAGAGCAAGATATTTACTGAAAAATGAGAAGGGTGAAATAATAGAGACTCCAAAACAATTATTTAAGAGAGTTGCAAATGCTGTTGCAGAGGCAGATAGAAATTATACTTCTTCTGAGGAAGAAGTAAAGAAAACTGCAAAGAAATTTTACAAACTGATGAGCAATCTTGAATTTTTACCAAATTCTCCAACTTTGTTTAACGCTGGAACAAACAAAAAATTATCATTAAGTGCCTGTTTTGTGCCAGAGCAACTAATTGTAGGAAATCCTAAAATCAAAGAAATTAAAGAATTCAAACCAGGAGATAAAGTTCTAACCCATCTTGGTGAGATGAAGCCAATAATGAATATATTTAAAAGAAAAATAAAACAAAATATATTAAAAATAAAGGTACAAGGAATTTTTAATGAAACTCTTTCAGTCACCGAAGAGCATCCTATTTTAGGAATAAAAAAAGAGATGGTACAATGTTTAAGGGTACCTAAAAGAATATGCAATGGAGTTTATAAAAAATATTGTTATAAATTGAAAAATGAATACAGAGAGAGCTGCCCATACTTGAAAAATTATCCTGCAATGCCTGAGTGGATTTTTGCAAAGGATTTAGAGGAGGGTGATTTTGTAGCTACGGTTTTTCCATCTGAGACTGTTGATGTAGAAAAGATCAGGATATCAGATTATTTGCCGGAGAACAGATTTTATTTTAGAGATAATTATATAATAGATAAATATAGAAAAAATACTGGGAAATTGATTCCTAATGAAATAGAAATTGATGAGGATTTCATGAAACTTGTTGGTTATTGGCTTGCGGAAGGTTCGCTGAGCGAAAGGTATAAAGGCAAAGGATACAGTACAATAAAATTTACTTTTTCAACTAAAGAGCAGAGATATGCTGATGAGGTGTTAAACATAATGAAGAGAAAATTTAATTTAACAGCAAGAAAAGAGATAAATAAAGAGCAGCACACTATACAATTACGATTCCATTCAAATTTGGTAGCCACTTTTTGGGGGAAATTGTTTGGTGCTGGTTTTGATAAAAAGGAATTACCAGAATGGATTATATATTTGCCTAAAGAAAAACAATTTAATTTGTTGGTTGGCTTATTTAGGGGTGACGGCTGTTATCACCTAGGAAAGAAACAAGATAGGGTTTTTATTAGTCTTTCTAATAAGCAGTTAGCTCTAAAAATCTGGAATATACTTGGACGCTTAGGATTTTATTTTAATATTTACAAATACAAACCAAAATTAGGAACTAAAGAAGCTTATAGAATCTCAACAGCTCCTTCTGAGTGTGAAGACTTAGTAAAAGCTGCTTGGAACAAATACAAAGTAAGAAAATCCTTTCCTCAATATCTAAAAATTGGAAACATGATTCTAAGACCTATCAAAAAGATTGAGAAAGAGTTTTATGAAGGTTATGTCTACAATTTTGAAGTAGAAAGAGACCATAGTTACGCAGCAAATAATGTTGTAGTCCACAATTGTTTTGTACTCCCAGTAGGTGATTCAATGGAGGAAATATTTGAAGCTGTAAAAAATATGGCTTTAGTCCAGATGGCAGGAGGTGGCACAGGATTTAGTTTCTCAAGATTGAGACCAAAAGGAGATATTGTCAGATCTACAATGGGACATTCAAGTGGGCCAATATCTTTTATGAGAGTTTTCAATGTGGCGACAGATGTGATTATACAGGGCGGAAGGCGGCGGGGCGCTAATATGGGTGTATTGAGAGTAGATCATCCAGACATACTAGAGTTTATCTCATGCAAAGAGAAAAATAATGAATTTACAAATTTTAATCTGTCTGTTGCAGTAACTGACAAGTTTATGGAAGCAGTAGAAAAAAATGAGGATTATGAGTTAATTAATCCAAGGACAAAAAAAGTTGTTAAAAAATTAAATGCAAGAAAAGTTTTCTCCTTAATTGCAACTTTTGCTTGGAAAAATGGAGACCCTGGATTAATTTTTATAGATGAAATTAATAGGTATAATCCTACTCCAGAAGTTGGGGAGATAGAGGCTACTAATCCTTGTGTTACAGGCGATACTTTTGTTTCTACAGAACATGGGCTAATTAGGATGAAAGATTTGGTTGAAAAATATTCTGATGGTGGTTTAAAGATAGCAACAGACAACAGGGTTCCAATTCAGATTATGGATAGAAGAGGAAATATTTATTTGATGCAAAGAAAACAGAAAGGTCTCTCATTTAATCAAATTTCAAGAGCATTTTGTACTGGAATTAAAAAAGTTTATAAATTAGTAACAGAATCGGGATATGAATTGGAAGCAACAGGGGACCATAAAATTTTAACAACTGATGGTTTTATTGAATTGAAAGATATTAATATAAAAAGAGATAAAGTTTTAATTCAATCTGGAGAAGGAAAATTCTCTGATAATTATGATTTGCCTTTTAAAGTAAGAAATGGATGTAGACTAAATCTTCCAAAAAGATGGAGTATAGAACTTGGACAGGTTCTTGGATATTTAGTAGGTGATGGATGGCTACGGGAAGATAGAAAAAATTGCAGAGTAGGATTTACATTTGGAAAAGAAGATATAGAGATTCTAAATTACCTAAAACCAATTATAAATAATTTTTATGGCAAAGAAATAAAAGAAGTAAAGAGAAGTAATGGAACCATACACTTATCCTATCATTCAAAATATTTTGTTGATTTCTTTAAGAAATTAGGTGTTAAACCTGTAAAAGCAGATAAGAAAGAAGTTCCTGCTAGCATCTTCACTGCTCCAAAAGAAGTTGTTGTAGGATTTTTGCAAGGTTTGTTTTCTGCTGATGGGACAATTGGAATTTATGAACCTACCAAAAATTATTATATAAGGCTAACTTCAAAATCAGAAAAATTGCTAAAAGAAGTTCAACTTCTGTTATTAAACTTAGGAATTAAATCAAGAATTTATAATAGTAGAAAAAATCTGTTTAAATACAAAAATAAAAAAGGAGAAATATGTACATATGGTTCAGATATTTTGTTTGAGTTAAATATTAGCAGAGAAAATATTCCTAAATTTATAAAAAAAATAGGATTTTTAGTTAATAAAAATAAAAACAAGATACAAAAGTTAGACAGAGCTTACTACTCTGATAAATTTGAAGATAAAATAAAAGAAATAAAATATGTTGGTGAGAAAAAAGTTTATGATTTAACAGAGCCAAAAACTTTAAGTTTTATAACTAATGGATTTTTATCACTTGATTGTGGTGAACAACCTCTCCTACCATATGAAAGCTGCAATCTCGGTTCAATAAATTTATCAAAAATGGTAAAAAAAGTTGAAGATAAATATGAAATAGATTGGAAAAAATTAAAAGATACTGTTGAAACTGCAGTGCACTTCTTAGATAATATAATAGATATAAATGTTTTTCCAATTAAAGAGATAGAGAAAGCAACAAAAGCAAATAGGAAAATTGGATTGGGGGTTATGGGATTCGCTGACTTACTGATATTGCTTGAAATTCCTTATGATAGTGAGGAAGCAGAAAAACTTGCAGAAGAGATAATGAAATTTATAACTGAAACAGCAAGAAATAAATCAAGAGAATTGGGAAAATTAAGAGGAAATTTCCCAAATATTAGAAAATCAATTTGGAAGAATGAAAAGTATATGAGAAATGCAACAGTAACAACAATTGCTCCAACAGGAAGCATAGGGATTATAGCAAATTGCTCTTCAGGGATAGAACCAATTTTTGCAATTTCATATATGAGAAATGTTGCAAATTCATTAGGCGAGAATCTTGTTGAGACAAATCAATTGTTTGAGAGAATTTTAAGGGAAAAGGGATTATATAATGAGAAAATAATAAGAAAAGTTGCTGGTAAGGCTTCTATACAAGATATTTTGGAAATCCCGGAGAATATTAGAAAAATATTTGTTTCTGCTCATGATGTTTCTCCTAAGTGGCACTTAAGAATACAGGCAGCATTCCAAAAGCATACAGACAATGCTGTAAGCAAGTGTATAACTGGAGATAGTATAATACTAACAGAAAAGGGAATGCTAACTTTAAATCCTTTGATCAAAAATCTACCAGAGGACTCCTTCGCAAATACAAATTTGAAAGTTATGGACAAAGATAAAGAAGTTTTAGCAAAACAATTTTATTACGGCGGCAAAAGAAAAATAATTAAATTAAAAACCAAGAAAGGTTTTGCAATATCCGGAACTCCAAATCACAGAATTAAAATAATTGATAAGAATGGAATAATAAGGTGGGAATATTTAGAAAATATTAAAAAAGGAGATTATTGTTTAATTGCTTACAACCAAAATTATTTTGGAAATGCCTATTTATTAAAAGAAGTTTATGGAGATTACTTTAAAACCAAATTATTGACAAATTCAAAAAATGTAAAAATCCCTATAAAAATAACAAAGGATTTTGGTAGATTTTTAGGTTATCACATTTCTGATGGTAGTTTAAATAAAAACAGTATTTTATTTTCTCAAAACAAAAATGAAATTTTAGATGATTATGTAAAGCTTGTAAAGAAATTATTTAAAGTTAATGTTACTTTGCAAAAAGATAATCGTAGAAAAAATTTATATAATGCGGTTACGAACTCTAAAGCTTTGGTAAGATTTTTAAAAGATTATATCGGTGTAGGGACTAATTCTAAAACAAAAAAAATACCAAAATGCATTTATATGGCTGGAAAAGAGATTATAGAAGAATTTATTAAAGGATTGACTTTGGATGGGTATGTAAGTAAAAAGAGAGTCTGCCCTATAACTACTGTTTCAAAAGAACTTGCAAGAGGTGTCCACTTACTACTCGCAAATTTAGGTATAATTTCGTCTTTAAGAAGGAAAAAAATAAATAATGGATATTCTTATGAGGTGGTTATCTCTGGTAAATATGTTAATAAATATTTGGATAAAATTGGCTTTGCTGAAAATAGAAAGAATAATTTAGCTAAGGAAATAAAGAGGAATCTTCAGTATGATACTTCTGATATTATACCAAATGTTAAAAATCTGGTAAAAAAATTAATAATAAAGAAAAGAAATGCCTGTAGAAGTGAAAAATTGAAAATTCAAATTAAAAGCTTGCTTTATGGTAAAGAAATAAGCAGAGAAAACTTAATTTGGTTACTTGATATATGTCAAGAATTTTCAGATGAGGAAGAATGGAAAAAACTTAAAGAAGTTGTT
Organism: Candidatus Aenigmatarchaeota archaeon; assembly: GCA_003663355.1. Taxonomy (GTDB): domain Archaea; phylum Aenigmatarchaeota; class Aenigmatarchaeia; order QMZS01; family QMZS01; genus QMZS01. The sequence goes on along the minus strand of QMZV01000020.1, from coordinate 3,423 downwards.
AATCAAAACATATTCTTTGATAAAATTGATGAAATTGGTTATGGAGAAGAAAAAGTTTACGATTTATTCATTCCAGAGACAAATTCATTTATAGCTAATGGATTTGTAAATCACAATACAATAAATTTACCTAACTCAGCAACAATACAGGATATAGAGGAAATTTATATGCTTGCGTGGAAAATGAAATGCAAAGGAATTACGGTTTATAGAGATAGAAGCAGAGAAGAGCAAGTAATTAGTTTTTATTCTGAAGATAAAAAAGAAGAAAAAAATAAAAATGATATTTGTCCAAATTGCGGTGAAAAAATGGTGAGGGAAGAAGGTTGTAAAATTTGCAAAAGTTGCGGTTATTCTGTTTGTTCCTGATTAAAAGAATATCTATTTTAAGTAATAATTTACATTATTTAAGATGTCAAGAAATAATTTTTCAAATTTTTTATTATAAACAACAACGGGCTCAAGATTTACCAATGCTTCAACAAAGGATTTATCATAAGGCAATTTTCCAATAATTGTAATTTCGCTTTTCCTTGCAAAGTTCTCTATTTTTTTTGCAAATCTTTTATTTATATCAAATTTGTTTATAACAATTCCGTAAGGAATTTTAAAATGTTCAACAACTTTTAAAACCCTTTTTAAATCACTTAAAGCAGATGGGGTAGGTTCTCTAATTGCAACAACATAATCAGAATCACGAATAGAAGCTATTACCTGGCATCCAATTCCGGCAGATGAATCAACAACAATAAAATCTGCATTTATCTTTTTAGCAATTTTTCTTGCTCTTTCTTTAACAACCTCAACAACATTTCCAGAGCCTGATTCGCCAATTTTCAGCTGGCCGGAAACAATATAAAATCCATATCTTGTTTTTGTTTCTCCAACTTCCGCATTTTTCACCTTTTTTAATTCTATTCCCTCTGGACATAATAATTTGCATGCACCGCAACCTTCACACAAAAGTTTATTTATTACAGGCACCTTCCCTTTTAGTGAGATGGCATGAAAAGCACAGATATTTACCAAGTCTATATTTTTACATTTATTGATTTTTTTGTTTGTAAATGCTTTATAATTTGTTGATACTTTCTCAATGTTTTTGAACTTTTTAATCCCGAATAATAAACCAAGATTTGGGGCATCAACATCGCAATCAACTGCAACAATCTTATATTTTTTTGCAAGAAGTATTGATAAAGAAGCCGTGATTGAGCTCTTTCCAACCCCACCTTTACCAGATAAAATTGTTATTGTTTTCATCTTATCACCTCAATAATTTGATTTATAGATGTATGTTCAATTGGCTTTCCCTCTGCATAGCATTTTTCAATTTCCTTGCTGTAAGGAATTTCCGCAATGATTTTTGATTTATATCTTCTTGCAAGATTTTCAATTATTTTTTTATTTGCAATATCTGACCTGTTCAGAATAACATAACTTTTGATTTTCAATTTTTTTGCTAACTTTAAAATTAATTCTAAATCATGATGTCCAAGAGGAGTTGGCTCTGTTACAGCAAATACCATATTGCAACCAATTAAAGCAGAGATAACTGGGCAATGAGTACCTGCTGCAGTATCAACAATTACATAATCATAATTTTTATATTGCTCTGAAAATTTTTTTACTGCATTTACAACTAAACTTGATTCTTCAATCCCAGGTTTCATTTTTCCTCCAATCAATGTAATATTTCCTTTTTTGCCAATGAAAATTTCACCTATTTTCTGTTTTGCTTCTGTTATAGCATTTCTTGGACATGCAATTTTGCAAGCTTTGCAACCAATGCATTGTTCTTGAATTACAAAGGGAAAATTTCCCTTAACAAAGACAATTGCATGCTCTCTGCAAACTTTTGAACATAAGCCACATTTTACACATTTTTTATAATCAAATTTTGGAATCATGGTTTCAACATCTTTTACTTTTTCTGTTTTAATTCCGAGAATCAAATCATCATTTGGGCAATCAACATCCAAATCAAGAAGCAAAACTTTTTTTGTTTTTGATAATTTGTAAGATAAAGCTGTTGCTATTGTTGATTTTCCTGTTCCTCCTTTTCCGCCAGTAATTGCAATTCTCATTTTATTTCCTCATCAACATTTTTTTAACATAATAGTTTAGTTTCTATTTATTTTAGATTGTGTTTAAGTTTTGCTTTTTAATTTTTCTTTTCAAAAAATTCAGTAAGCCATCAAATTAATGAAATTCTCATCTCTAAATCTGGTTAATTTGTATATTTTATACAATTGATAAATCTTTTCATTCTTTCCTTGAAAAATTAAGAGATCCTTAATTTTCTTAATATTTTGAATTAAAAAGAGGAGATGTTTTAGTTTTGAAAGAATGAGATACAAAAACAAAAATAGAAGAAATTAAAAAATATTGGCTTTACCTATTATGAGAGACATAATTATTGTTGGTGGGGGACCTGGGGGTTCTGCGACGGCAAAGTTTTTGGCAGAGAAGGGATATGATGTTATTCTCTATGAGAAAAGGCAAGAAATTGGAGCTCCAAAAAGATGCGCTGAAGGAATTTCTTTAGGAGGTCTTGAAAGATTAAAATTAAATCCTCCAGCAAACTGTATAAGGCAGAAAATAAATGGTGCAAGGATTTATGCTCCAAATGGAAAATTTGTTGAAATTGATTACGGTAAAGATAATGGCTATATTTTAGAAAGGAAAGTATTTGACAAATGGCTTGCTGAGGAAGCGGCAAGAAAGGGAGCAAAAATCCAGGCAAAGACAAATATTAAGGAGGTCCTTAAAGAAGATGGGAAGATTGTTGGAGTTAAAGGAGAATTTTTTGGAAAAGAATTTTCTGAAAGATGCAAAGTTTTGGTTGCGGCAGATGGTATTGAATCAAAGATATCAAGGTTGGCTGGTTTAAATACAACCTGCAATCCTCTACTTGTTGATTCTGGAGTCCAATTTGAAATGACGGGAATTGAAATTGAAGATCCTAAAAAAATTTATCTGTATTTTGGAAATAAAATCGCACCCCGTGGTTATCTTTGGTTATTCCCGAAAGGCAAAGATGTTGCAAATGTTGGAATTGGGATTATTGGCAACAGTGAAGTTCCAGCAATTGATTATCTGAAGAAATTTATAGAAAGCAAATCAGAATTGAGAAAAGGTTCCATATTGGAAGTAAATGCTGGAGGCATTCCTGTTGGAGGATTTTTGAAGAAAATGACTTTAGACAATTTTCTTGTTGTTGGAGATGCCGCACATCAAGTAAATCCAATTCATGGAGGAGGAATTTACGAAGCCCAGTTTGCCGGAAGAATTGCTGCAGAAGTTATAGACGAAGCATTGCAGAAGGGAGATACTTCAGAAAAGCAATTAAATAAATACAATATTGAATGGTGGAAACAAAGGGGAATTTATTTGAGAAAAGTTGAAAAATTAAGAGAAGTT
>QMZV01000019.1 GCA_003663355.1 Candidatus Aenigmatarchaeota archaeon | reverse complement strand
TTTGCAGGCTATTGAAAATATTTTAGATAATCCTTACAACGGTTCTCAACTAATTTTCTCTAAAGAAAAAGAAACAAAATAATTTTTTTAATTTTTAAATTAACTTCAAAGTATCTTGAATAATCTTTTAAATATTTAAAAACAAATTTAAATATGGCAGAAGAACTTTACAGATATGAGATTCTTGTTGATGGAAAAGTTGTGTGGAGTGGTTTAAATCCAGAAATGAAATTTGATGAAATTAGAAAAAAGTATCCGAACAAAAAAGTTGGAATCGCTTGGGTTCCTGGTAAAGGTATTTTAATTGCTTAAAATGGAAAAAACTTTTGAATACAAAGAGCAGGAATCTGCAATATTTGGACAAGTAAAAAGGCCAATAATAGAAATAGAAGTATTTTCAAAATTGAAAAATATTTGGATACCTTTGTATAAGGTATTTTAATATTTGAAATAAATCTATTATGCCTCAAAAAAATTCTTCAAAAATTGAAGAAAAACAAATTAATGCTGTAAAGGATTTTTGTTCCAATATTCTAAAAGAATACAAAAAAGTTATAAAATCAATCTGGCTGCTAAAACAAGAAACTGAGAAGTCAAAGGATTTGTTAACAATTATTTTGCTTGATGATACAAAAAAAGTTGATGGAATTACAAAAAAGAAGATTGAAACAAAGGTTTTGGAAGAAGAAAGAAAAATTAAAAAGAAATACGGAATCTCTATTTACTCAAGTTTTTATTTGCTTTCTGATTATTGGGATTTGATAAAGCACGGTTCTCCAACAGTTTTCTGTGAAATCAGGGAAGGAATTCCGATTTATGATCCAAGCGGATTTTTTGTTCCTCTAAAGAAATTGTTATTACAGGGAAAAATTCCTGGAACAAAGGAGGCTATGAGAGATTTAATTGCAAGAGCTCCATCAAGGATAAAAAGAGTTGAACTCCTGTTCAAAACTAAAATTCTTGAACATTTGTTTAATGCCGTTGTTGAAGCAGGGCAAGCACCACTAATTTTAATTGGTGTAGCACCGCCAATACCAAAAAAAGTCGCAGAAAATCTTAAAATTCACTTTGTTAGAAAAAAACAACTTGAAGCAGAATATGCAAAATACTGCGATGAAATTGTAAAATATTGGAAAAAATTTGAGCATGGGAAAATAAAAGTTGATTGGGAAGACATTGATGAGATTGCAGAGAAAACAGCAAGATTTATTTCAAGGATGGAAAAATTGGTTGATGATATTGAAAAGTAGATATTATCATTTCAATTAAACAATTATGAATATTAGAAGCACTAAAAACATTCAGAGACTTTGAGGAATTTGAGCTAAGATATTCGTTTTGTGTGAAAAATGATTATAAATTAAATGGAAGATTTTGAGAAAATAGAAGAAATTCTACACCATTGAATCTAAACTAAAATTTTGTTAAAGTGCAAAATCTTGGGTTTTCTTCGAGATTTGCTCTTTAAATAGTTTAAATATTATTATATTGTGGTTAAAATGGATGTAGATGAGATAGTTGAAGGGGTTTTAAAACTGGTGGATCAAGAGGGTGCCCAAATAACTGACTTAGTAGTAGAAGCCCTATATGAAGGTACAATTAGATGTAAGTCTATTAAGGATGAATATCTGCAAAAAGATGATGTTAAAAAAGCTATGGAAGTATACACAAAAATAGCTAGGATGTATAATCAAATCGCAGATAGAATTCAAGATGCAAAACAGTGTGAGATCTTAAGAATGATATCTGATTTCTGGATTCAAAGTAGGAATATAGAATCAGAATTATTAAAAGAAAAAAAGCATGAAAGAACAGTACTACCTAAAGAATATATGGAGAAACAAGAGGGTATAGTATACTAAGATAAAATGATTTCCTCAAAAATATTGGTTGATGAATTAATGGATTGAAAAATAATTATGTCAGATATTCTGGCTCTGTAACTTTCTTCTTCTCCTTCTTTGTTATAGCTGTTTTTAAAGCCTTATCAAATTCTTCATAACTCTTTGCTACTGCTTCTGGAATAGAAGGTCTCATTTTCTTCAAAGTTTCTTCAAAGTGTTTCTTTTCAACTTTATCAACTTTTTTATTTTCTAAATTTTCTCTTAATGCACGCATTGCAGATTCTCTACATAATGATTCCAAATCAGCACCAGAGAAATTTTTTGTCTTCTTTGCTAATTCCTCTAAGTCCACATCTTTAGATAAAGGAATGCCTCTTGTGTGTATCTTTAAAATTTCAAGCCTTGCTTTCTCATCTGGAGCCGGAACTAAAATATGTCTATCAAATCTGCCCGGTCTTAACAGAGAATAATCAATAATATCAGGCCTGTTTGTTGCAGCCATTACTACCACATTTTTAAGTTCTTCTATTCCACTCATTTCTGTTAACAATTGGGAAACCAAAGTATCAACAACTTCTGTTCTACCAATTCCCCTAGTATGAGTCATTGCATCAATTTCATCAAAGAAGATTATTGAAGGAGCAGCCTGTTTTGCTTTTCTGAAAATTTCCCTTAATTTTTTTTCACTTTCACCAACATACTTACTCAGCAATTCAGGTCCTTTAACTGAAATAAAGTTTGCTCCAGATTCATTTGCAACAGCCTTTGCAAGCAAAGTTTTTCCAGTTCCAGGAGGCCCATAAAGCAATATTCCTTTTGGAGGAGTTATGTGAAAATGCTTAAATTTATCAGGATATTTCAAAGGCCATTCCACAACTTCTTTTAATTTTTGCTTAACCTCTTCCAATCCTCCAATATCTTCCCATTTTACATTTGGAATTTCAACAAGAACCTCTCTCATCGCAGAAGGCTCTACTTTTTGCATTGCATAATTGAAATCTTCTTTGTTTACAGTTAGTTTATCTATTATTTCTCTTGGCAATTCTTTATCTTTTATCCCAGAAATATCTGGAAGGACTCTTCTCAAAGCATGCATTGCCGCTTCCTTACATATTGATTCAATATCTGCACCAACATAACCATGAGTTTTTTCAGCTAATTCTTTCAAATCAACATCTTTTGCCAAGGGCATATTCCTTGTGTGAATCTGAAAAATTTCCAATCTTCCACTTTGGTTTGGGACTCCGAGTTCAATTTCCCTATCAAACCTTCCCGGTCTTCTTAATGCAGGGTCAAGAGAATCAGGCCTGTTTGTTGCACCTATGACAATTACTTGCCCCCTTGCTTTCAACCCATCCATCATTGTAAGCAATTGCGAAACAACTCTTCTCTCAACTTCTCCAACAACTTCTTCTCTCTTCGGAGCAATTGCATCAATCTCATCAATAAATATTATTGAAGGAGCATTCTTTTCAGCATCTTCAAAAATTTTCCTTAAGTTTTCTTCACTATTATGAGCAAAAATACCTCCATAACCTGAAATAAAGTTTTGTGTAGGTTCTACGGAAATATCATACACAAATTCAGGATTTTCTTTTAATTCTTCTACTTTCACAACTTTATCTAAGAATATATCTTGTGCCAATAAATTCTTGAGAAGTAAATTTCCTTTTGTTGAATTTAGTACATTTACTCCTATTGTCTCAAGATTTTTCCATTTTGTAATTTCTAAACACTCTGTTGGTATTCTATCTCTCTTTGAGAATTTCTTTTTTTCTACATAGTCAAGCAACATCATATTTTTCTCTAAAGACAAAAAGCCTATTTCTCTAAATCTGGTTAAATTTTCATAATCTGCAAAGTAAACTCTTTTTTGTTTCCTTCCTTTCCTTGGACAAACTCTTGCTACAATACCAAACATTAATAATAAATAAAGTACATCATCCGCTAATTTTTCACTTTCTGTAGAAATTTCTACCATGCCATTTTTTTTGTTTATGCTTCCATCTCCTGAGAAATATCCTCTTAAGAAAGCACTTAAATTTTCTCTGGATAAATTAAACACAAATTCAGGTATTTTTTTTCTTCTTGCTCCTCCTTCAAATCCTAATACATATTTCATTAATTTTCCTAAAACTGTAGAACACACTATAACTTCAGCAGAGTTTTTATTTTTTCTATAAATTGTAACTTTGTCAAATAAAGTTGTACATAATCTTACAATTTCATCTAATTCTTGAGCATTTATACTCAATCTTACTTCATTTTTGTTTGTATAAGAACCTTCCGCAATCCATAAACCGAAGAATAGGCATAAGTTCTCTGTAAATTCTAAAACAGCAGGAATACTTTTCCCTTTTGAATAAATTTTTATTTTTTCTTTATTAATATTTATCTTTGCCTCCTCAATTACTCTTAAAAATTTGGAAATTCTTACACCTATATTCTTGTTTAGAATATCATATAGATATTTTTTCTTTACATTTAAAATTTTAGCAACATTATCCATGCCCAATCTATCTACAGATTCTCTCAGAACTCTTCTTATATAATCTCCTTTAACAAACAATCCATAATCTTTATTTTTTAACTTCTCCAACAAATCTATTTTCTTAATAGGTCTTGGAGAGAAAGGTAATTTCTTAGGAATGATAATATAAGATTTACCTTCTACTAAATCAGATGTTTTTATATCTTTTATACCATTTTTATCAATTGTAAATAAGGAATGATAATCTGTAACCCTTATTTTTCTTCCTGTTTTTGTTGTTATCTCAAATATCTTTGAATTATTTCTGTGTTTTATAAATCCTTTAATATCTGAAAATATAATCTTTCCATTTTCATCAAAACAAGCAACCTTAACTTTTTTTCTATTCTCAACAATTTCTCCTATAGGTACTCTTTTTATTAAATTATCTTCAAGAATTATAATTTTTTCATCTCCTGGAAGAGATTGACCATACCACTTACTGTTATGCAAGAACAGCAAATCCGCAACAAAACTATCTTTATCAACTGTAAAATCATAAAGCTCTCTTTTACCTAAATACTCAATTTTATTTATCTTTGTAAAAGAAACATCATCTCTAGATAAGCATTTAAATTCTTTTTCTATCTCTTCAGTTATTATATTGTTTTTCTCAGCTATCTCATACAATTTCTTCATCGCATATTTTGTAAAATCTCTTTTATTATACACATAAATATCAAAATTTCTATATTCAGAATAAGGAAGTTTTTTTCTAATAGCACTTATCAACAATTTAGGGAATGGAATCTTTTTAAACTCTCTATTACCTTTTATTTTATTTATCTCCTGTAATTTTTTCATTTTTCCAGTACAACCAATTTTTGAAAATTTCCTTCTTCCTTCTCTACCCCTAACAACAAGCTTATACATCAATCCTTTTTTAGTGTTATGTTCTTTTAATTTTGTCATTATTCCCAATTTCAACTGCATTAAATTTTTTAATTCCTTTAAAAACTCTTTATCTTTACTGTATAGCACAGGTGTTGTGTAAGTATTCTTCCCTTTAACAATATTAACAGACCCATCTCCTTCAAAATAACCTTTTACAAAACTTCCTATCTCCTCTTTTGATAATTTATAAAAATATGCTGGAATTACCAATTTATTATTTTTTGTATATCCAAGAAGTTTTAAATATTCTACAAGAACTTTTGAGTAAAAAACTACTCTGGATTTATACTCTTTAACTTTCTCAATTCCAAAAAGATCTCTTAATAATTTCTTGAATTTATCTTTAAGATATTTTTCATTATTTGAAAACACAATTGAATCTTCAAATATGGAACCTTCAGAAACTATTAAACCAAGGAATTCCATTAATTCTTTGTTCATTTGTTTAGGTAATCTTATGAAATTGCTTCTGTCCTGATTTTTGCTTTTTAATGCGTATTTGCCATTTCTCTCAATTAGATTCGGTATCTTTCTTAAATCTATTTTTAGATTTTCTTCAGGCAATTCAATCTTATCTACTTTTGCTACAAAATCCTTCTCTTTTAATTCCTGTAGTTTTTTCCATTTGAACTCTCCATTTTCGTACACCAAAAACGGCTGATTTGGAGAGACTGTAAGTTCAATTCCGTCATCAAAAGAAACTTTATAAGAAGGGGCTTTTAATTTTGTTATGTGAGTTATCTTCCCTTTCTCAATTCCATTTTTTGTAAAAGAAAATGTTGATATTGGTTTTTTCAATTCTTTAACTTTTATGTGATCATCTCTTACAAAACTTCCTTCACTTCCATATATTTCTTCTGCTTTAATATATCCTTTAGGGTTTGTAAATATTTTAGTTTTTCCATCCACGCACATGATTTCAGGACCTGCAATTGAATAAAAATTTGCGCCGCTCTCATTTGCAACAGCCTTTGCAAGCAAAGTTTTTCCAGTTCCAGGAGGACCATATAATAAAACTCCTTTTGGAGGTTTTACTCCGAGTCTCTGGAAAAGTTCCGGATGCCTTATTGGCAATTCAATAACTTCCCTAACAGCATCTATTTCTTTTTTTAGACCACCAATATTTTCATAAGTTACTTCTGGAATTCTCTCCTCTTCTGAAATTTTAACACTTTTTGATAAAACTTCCACCTCTGTTTCCTCACCAACAAATCCTCCTTCCCTTGGCGATGTTTCAACAACAATAAATTTTATATCTCCAAAAAATGCAACTCTTCTAAATGGAGTTTCTTCAAAAAACATTTTAAAGATATCCGGAATTTCATCTTCATCAAAGAAGTTTCTATCTCTCCTTCTCACAACAGGATTTGGAATAAATATATCTCCTTTTATAAATGGTCTCTTATATAAGTTCTGCTTTATATATTCTGGGTTTATATGTATCATTACACCTTCTTGGGCAGGGGCAACCACAATTCTTCTAATTTCTTTTAAATCTGCTCTTCTAACCTTAACTTTTTCACCAACTCCTGTTTTACAATTCCTCCTTGTTATTCCATCCATCCTTATAATATCAAGTCCAACATCACTTGGATATGACCTGACAGCAATTAAATAAGTTTTTCTTTTCCCTTCAACCTCTATATAGTCACCTTCTCTAACACCAATTTTTTTCATGAAATTAGAACTCAATCTTGCGAATCCTCTTCCATAGTCTTGTCTGTTCGCAGACAGTTCTCCAACTGTCAGTTCAATTTCTTCAGGCATAATTAACTTTTTTTAAAATTATATATTGAATAGAAAATTTTCACAAAGTAAAAATTGCCCTACTCCTTTTAAAACATAAAACAAAAGAAAAATGTATTTTAACTGAATTATGTCACTGGAATAAACAATCTTGTATTAGGACAGTTTATGACCTCTACCATAATTCCTTTTATGTTTTCTAATTCTGTCCCAAAATTTATCTCTCTTTTTTCAGATTTTGGAATAAAAGTTTTTATTTCTTTTACCAATGCTTTTTGGTTTACATCAATAAGAGCATAAATTCTATAACCATCTACTGGAGCACCAATATTTTGCAAAGTTACGCTCCCTTCTTTTGTTTCAGGATTATAACTAAAATTATAATAATATACTTCTAGATTTTTACACATCTCTATCCCAGACAACTTTGCCTGTGTATAATTCATGGCCCAAGTTCCAACAATTGCTGCAATTGCTGTACTAAAAGCTATTAAAAGCACACTTGCCACTATTGGAGAAATACCCTTTAATTTATCCCCCATATATATATTCAAATTATAATAAAAACTTATGCCACGGTAGCTCAATGAAACTGCAAATTTATAATACTTGCGGTTTTGAGCAATTGGCAGAGCAGCGGTCTTGTAAACCGCAGGTTAAGGGTTCAAGTCCCTTCCGTGGCTGACTTGTTTACTTATATAGCCTCTTTACTTAATAGCGAAAGAACTAAAAACTATGGAAAGTATTTTCCGTGGCTTAAAAGTCATGTCTAAAATTATATAAATACTTTTGTCTAATAAATAATATTATGGACATTAAATTAACAAGAAAACAGCTAAACGAAATCTGGTTTTTAAGGAAGGATAAAAAGATAGCCTACAGAGCAGAGATAATTCTTTTAGCTTCCGAAGGTTACAAACCAAAAGACATAGCTGAGATAGTGGAGCTCAGCAAACCTAATGTTATAAAATGGATAAAAAGATTTAAGGAAAAAGGAATAGAAGGTTTATATGATAAGAAAAGAAGAGGAAGAAAGCCAAAGTTTAAAGATGAAATAAGAAAGAAGATAGCAAAGATTATCCAGAAAACTCCAAGAGAACATGGAATTCCAGTAGCTACTTGGAGCATTAGATTGTTAAAAGCTTTTTTGGAGAAACAAGGGATTGAGATAAGCAGAGCAAGGTTGCATCAAATCATAAGGGAAGAAGGAATAACTTGGAGAAAAGCGAAGATGGAAATCAAGAAAAAGGATAAGGAGTATGCAAAGAAAAAGCTGAGAATTTTGAAGTTAATCAAGGAAAAACCTCCTTACAGCGTGGTTTTCTTTTTTGATGAGAAAGGACCAATAGGAATAAAAAAGTTCGGAGGATATTCTTGGATAAAAAAGGATTGCACAAAATCAGTTCCAATAAACCAGAAGACAAAAGGAAAACTTTGCTTTTTCGTTGCTTATGATCCACATAATGATAAAATAGTTTGCAAATCTTATGAGAGAAAAACAAGCGTGGAGTTTGTTGATTTCCTTCATTATTTGTCTTCCAAGACAAAGGGAACAATCTATTTAATCTTGGATAATTGCCCGACACACTATGCTAAGAGAGTGAGGGAAGCTTTAGATAGAATAAAGAGGATTGTTTTTATTCCAACTGCTAAATACGCTCCTGAAATGAACTGGGTTGAGAGGAAGTTGCTGGATATGCAGAGACAAGTTTTTGATAATACGGAATTTGAATCATCTGAAGATATGGCGAGAAAAGTTTACGAATGGGTTGAGTGGTATAATAGTGGAAAGAGGGTGTAAAAGTGTTCTATGAATTATTGGACAGGACACTTAAATTATACAAAAAAAATTCGCCGAGAGCAGGATTCGAACCTGCGCTCCCAAAAAGGGAACCTGGTCTCAAGCCAGGCGCGTTAGACCGCTCCGCCATCTCGGCATAATAAATTTTAAATTTTCTCTTTACTTTTCTTTTTAATATATTATGTTTGAACTCTGGACAGAAAAATACAGGCCAAAGAAATTAGATGAAATTGTTGGACAAGAAGAAGTTGTAAAAAGACTAAAAGGTTTTGTTGGGAAAAATTCAATTCCTAATTTGTTATTTGCTGGAATGCAAGGTACTGGTAAAACCACTACTGCTTTAGCTTTAGTGAATGAATTAAAGTTAAAAGATAATTTTATAGAAACAAATGCTAGCGTAACACCAGATACTCCAATTATGATTAGAGAAAAAGGTAGGATTAGGAGAACAAATTTTGGTGAATTAGCTGATAGGTTTTTTAAAGATAACAAGACAAAATATGCAAAAACAGAAAACTTAGAGATTTTATCGTTAGATAAAGACTACAATCCAAAATTTCTCCCAGTATCATATATTTCAAGACATAAAGTAGATAAAATAGCAAAAATAAAATATGAAGGAGGAGAAATAAAAACAAGTTTGGACCATTCTGTTATTATTCTTGATGATGCAGGTAACTTAATTCCAAAAAAAGTCTCTGAATTAAAAAATGATGATTTGCTTATTTCATTTTCTAAAGAATTTGAAGGAAAAAATATTAATTTAAATTTTGAGGAATTTAAGCCCGAACCAAATCCAAAGATAAAGAAAGTGCTGAAAAATAAAAAAATAAATAAAAAGCTTTCTTGGTTGTTTGGAACTTATTTAGCAGAAGGTTGTGTAACTTTTAGAGGAAACACAAGCGGACAATTAATCTTTGTTTTTGGATACCCACAAGAAATAGAAATTGTAGAAAAAGTTCAGAATATAATTTCAGATAATTTTGAATTGGATAGTAAAGCAATAATTGGATTTTCCGGCTTTGATAGGTCAAAAGGAAGTTCTATACAAGTTAGAATTTTTAATACCCAGCTAGCAAAATTCTTCTGCAAGAATTTTTATGGTTCTAAAGAAAAGAATGCTAGAACAAAGAGAGTTCCTAATTTTATATATTCCTGCACTATTCCAAACAAAATAGAATTCTTGAAAGGTTACTTAAACGATGGTACTGGAGAATTTGACAAGTATGTAAGATATTCATCAAGATCTAAAGAAAATTTAATAGATATTGCTTGGCTTGGTAGACTTTCAGGGTTAAATACAACTTTATTTGAAGGTGAATCAAGAATTGTTTGGGGTTTATCTTCTTACTCTCATGTAAGTTCAGAGCTCATATCAGCAAAGCCTATTATAAATCTATTAAGAAAGTTGGATCACAAAATAGATTTTAACTGGAGATATTTATTAAGACACCAACTTTATTCAAAGAAGAGCAAAAGAGTTACAAAAGATTTAATTATAAAAATAATAAATAAACTTAATATAAAAGATGAGAGAATAGATGAAATCTTAAAACTTGTAAATTCACCCATTTTCTCTGTTTTAATAAAAGAAATAAAAATTGAAAAATACGATGGTTTTGTTTATGATGTCTCTGTCCCCTCTACTGAAATGTTTTGGGGTGGTACAACACCTATTTTATTACACAATTCAGATGAACGAGGGATAGACACCATACGCATGAAAATAAAAGATTTTGCAAGAACCAAACCTATTGGAAAAGCAAATTTTAAAATTATTCTTTTAGATGAAGCAGATGCTTTGACAAAGGATGCTCAGCAAGCTTTGAGAAGAACAATGGAAAATTACTCCGAAACATGCAGATTTATTTTAGATTGCAACTATTCATCAAAACTAATTGAACCAATTCAGTCAAGGTGTGTTGTTTTTAGGTTTAGACCTATCACACAAGAAGACATAAAAAAGTATTTTGAGAGAATAGAGAAGGGAGAAAACATAAAAATAAAAGAGGATGCAATTTCAGCAATTTATAAGGAGTGCGGTGGTGATTTGAGAAAAGCGACAAATATCTTGCAAGCATGCGCTTCAATAGATAAAGAGATATCAGAAGACACAGTCCTTGAAGTTATAGGAAAAGCAAAAAGAAAAGATATTGAAAAACTTCTTAACCTTGCAATAGGTGGAAAATTCTTGGAATCAAGAAAAAAACTTTATAACCTAATGATTGATCAAGGTGTAAGTCCGGATGATTTGCTTAAGCAAATTTATTCACAAATCTTTGAATTAGAAATAGATGATAATGAAAAATTGAGAATAATAAAACTGCTTGCAGATTATGAATTTAGAATTGTTGAAGGCTCTAATCCTTTAATTCAAATTGAGGCTTTTTTAGCAAATTTAAAAGAATGAAATATGACAATTGCACCAAAAATTTTCAGGTTAAACAATTTTGAAAATGTCGGGAAAAAAGGAGAGATATATTCAAAAACAAAAATTTCTGTTGCTTCAACTCTATTTCAATATAACAAAAAAGTTCCTTATATTACCGCACTGATTAAGACAGAGGATAAGCTTGTTTTTGGTTTGGTTGATGAGGATAATGTAGAAATAGGAGATAAAGTTGTGGCGAGAATTGGAAAATTGGGGATTAC
>QMZV01000018.1 GCA_003663355.1 Candidatus Aenigmatarchaeota archaeon | reverse complement strand
TTTTTCTCTATCTCCACTTTGATTGGTATCTGTTTTTCAACAATTTTAACCTCATCATTGAGAAGGTATCTTATCTCCGCCTTTAATAGATATGTTTTTAGATTGGCATCATTGTCCACATCAAATCTGAAAACAACTTCTCCGCTTTGATTAGGTTTAAGATTTCCAATATAATCATATTTTTCATCAAAATCAAACGGTTGGTCGCTTTGTTTATAAATCTTGACAGAAACGGTTTTCGCCTCTTCAAAACCAATATTTTTTATTTTTAATCTCAATGTTACTTTATCTCCTTGAGAAATTTTACTGGGAGTTGTTGTTTCATTTTTAATTTCAAATAACGGCAAAGGTTTTACGACAATATCAATATCCAATGTTCGATTCTTGTATTCATCTCTATTGTTATTGGCGTCTTTGTATTTTATGATAAGTTTTGCCTTGTACTTTCCAGGAATTGTGTTTTTGTCAATATCTATATAAAATTCTGCTGTTTTGCTTTCTCCTTCTTCAATCATCCCGAGATTTGCTATATTGGAATAGCTTTCACTGGGAGTAATTCCTTTAGGCAATATAAGTTCTGATGTTATGAGTTCTGCATCACCTGTGCCAATGTTTTGAATTTCTATTGAAACTTTATTCTCTTCTGAATCTGGAAAAAGTTTTGTGGGCTCAGATACTATAGAACCTATTGCAAATTCTGGAATTTTAGATTCAACATAAATTTCAAATTCATGAATTATCCAAACATCTGAATTTTCTGTCTGACATTTTATTTTCATTTCATTCCATCCTTCCACCGCATTTGAATCAACTCTCAATTTATACTGCAATATGACTTCTTCTGTTCCAGGCAATTTTCCAATATTTTTTGTTGCATTTTCATTAGGGTCCAAAGAGAAAGGATATTCTGGCAAAAGCGTGCATGTAACATTCTTGGCTTCTTCTGTTCCAATATTTTCAATCTTTATCCATAAATCCATATATTTGCCAGCTTCTACAGGATAGGGATTGTATTTTAGTTCCCGAATTTTTAGAATGGGAGAATCAGAAATGTAGGAATCAGCAAAACTTATATCCACCAATCCAAACATAGTGATTAATATCACTGCTGAAATCTGTAAGATTTGTTTTTTATTTAAATTTCCAAATATATCGATTCGATACATAATAATATGAACTAAAAATATTTAAATACTAAAATTTACCGAATGACTGAAGTTTTTAAAACAAATTCTCTTTTTCATCACTTGAAATGATTTCTAAAAACAATGAATAAAACAACCGAAATAATGCTAACTGCCGCGCCATAGACAAAGGGCATGCTTGAATTAATTTGCCACAGAAATCCGGCTATTAAACTGGCCGGCAGCGCCATTAAGCCCGTTGCAGTATGGAATGTTCCCAGGGCTGTAGCTCTCAATTCTTCCGAAGATAGATCAGAAACGTAAGCTCTTTGATTGCCATCCACTATGGCATATACCATGCCATAAAGAGCGAATAAAACTATGAAAGGTGTTAATGAGTTGAAAAATGCAAATCCAAAGGAAGTTAATGAATATAATAAATAACCAAAAACAATAACTTTTTTCCTTCCTATTTTGTCGGAGAGTTCGCCAAAGGGAACAGCAAGCACGGCATAGAAAGCATTGAAGAGAATATATAAAAGAATTGGCACTCCGACCGATAATTTACCCGTAAATAGCTCTTGCGCTCTGAGGATAAAAAACATATAACTGAAATTTGCCAAAGCAAATATTCCAGAAATCAAGATAAATAATTTAAGCGGTCGTGAAAGATTTTTCAAACCGATTTTTAGATTTATATCTTGCGGTTCTCTCTTTCTCTCCTTTACAAAATACAAAGGAATTAAAGAAAGAAGGGCTAAAATTGCTGCTATGAGTATAATTGACTTGAAATTATATCCGAAAAACCAAATTAAAAGAAAAACAATAACCGACCCTCCAATTGCTCCTAAAGTATCCATTGCTCTATGAATTCCGAACCCCTTGCCTTTCTCCTTGGGCATAGAATCTGCAATAATGGCATCCCTGGCCGCTGTTCTTAATCCTTTGCCAATCCGTTCCAAACCGGAGAAAATTAGAACATGTTGCCACGCTTTAGAAAACGCCAAAAATAATTTAAAAAGTGCTGAAGTCAGATATCCGGAGAAAACAAAAATTTTTCTTTTTCCGGATTTATCTGACCAATAACCCGCAAAAACTTTTAGAATACTTGAAATACTATCCCTCAATCCTCCAATCAATCCAACAATCAAACCGGCACCGCCTAATGCAGTAATGAACATTGGTAAAATCGGCATTATCATCTCACTGCTCAAATCATTCAAAAAACTAACCACGCCCAATAAAAAAATATTTGCTCCGATTCCTTTTAGATATTTATTCTTCATACTAAATCATTCAATAAAATTGAGTTATTACATGCTTCTCCATATCTATATATAAAATAAAACCAAATTTTTTCAGGAATCTAGAATTTCTCCAAACAATTTTAACCCATCAATTCTATTAATTCTGACCTTAACAAATTTCCCTATTTCTTTTGAATTTAAATGAATTGATTTGTAGGCAAAATTTCTTCCTTTGAAAAACTCATCAATCAATATTTCACCTTCCCAGTCCAACCATTTTTTATTTTGCTCAATAGAAATTTTCTTTGCCAATTCACTTAAAATTATGCTCCTCTCTTTTACGACTTCTGAGTCCAAAGGTTTTAATCTCGCCGCCTTTGTTTTTCTCCTCACTCCGAATTTTGAGATATTTGTCCAATCTGGTTTTACTTTTTTCAATAAATTTATGGATTTCTGAAAATCCTCTTCAGTTTCAGTTGGATAGCCAACTATTATATCTGTCCAGATTGTCGCCCTTTTGAATTTATTTCTGATTTTTTTTACAATAAACTCAAAATCTTTCACAGCATAATTCCTGTTCATTTCCCTTAAAACTTTATCTGAACCAGATTGAACGGGAATATGAAAAAATTTAAAAATTCTTTCATCTTCGCAAACTTTTAGAAAATTGTCAATTATTTTTAAAAGATGGGTTGGATTTAACATTCCAATTCTTATAAAATATTTTCCTCTTATTTCCAAAATTTTTCTTATCAGTTCTGAGAGATTTGAACCGGAATCAAAACCATAACAAGAAACATCCTGTCCAGTAAGCCAAAATTCTTTGCATCCCTGCTCTTTTGCACTTTTGATTTCCTTTACAATATTCTCAATTGAGTAAGAAAACAACTGCCCTTTAGCCAGTTTTCCTCCGCAATAGGCACAATTTCCCAAACATCCTGAGCAAATCTGGACAATATCAATAACTCTATTTTCCCTGATTTTTGGAAGACAAACTTTTTCCTTTTTGTTTTCCCCCAGCAATTCAACTCTTTTTCCATCTAAAATTTTTCTTATAACTTTGAGAATCTCGGTTGTTCTATTCCCAGAAATCATACTTAACTCTGGAAAATTCTTTCTTATAATTTCTGGATAAGCAGATGGCATACATCCGGCTATCAATATTTTTTTCTTTTTAAATTTTTTCTGAATTTCTCTGATTCTCTCCAGAATCTTATTTTCTGTTGGCTGTTTTATAACGCAGGTATTTATTATAATCAAATCTGCCAATTCTATATTTTTCGTTTGATTCAGCCCGGCACCTTTGAGAATTCCCGCTATAATCTCGGAATCAGATTTGTTTGCCGCACATCCATAAGTTTCAATATAGAATTCCATTATTTTTCTTTTTTAAAATATCCAAATAAAAGATATTCCTCTAAAATTCTTTAATTTATTTAACAAATTACTCAAATTTTGGATTAAACCTTTTTAATTTATTTAACAATAAAAGGTTTCTTACTAACCAATTTCTCAATTTTGGATTAAACCTTTTTAATTTATTTAACAATAAAAGGTTTATGGGAAGTAAAAAGAGTCTTGAGAAAAAACTGAAACTTATCTCAGTTTCAAAAAGACCTGCTCCGAGATGGGCAGATATAAAGAAATTTGGATTAAAGAGGGCAAGAACCAGAAGAATAAGAGTAAGTACAAAAAATTGGAGGAGAGATAAATATAAAATTTAACATATTAATGAATGAAGGGCAAAACAAAAAAGGAATTTGATATTGTGCTTCCAAAATTATTTGGAGAAAAAACAATAGCGAAAACAATAGCAGATAAACCAAGTAAAGTGGTAGGCAGGAACCTTTCTGTTTATGCCAGAGAGATAGATGAGAAATCACGAAAATATTATTATAAATTTAATTTTAAAATTGTAAAAGTTGAGGATAATAAGGCATTAACTTCTTTTATTGGACATGAGGTATCAAGAAGTTTCATTTCAGAAAATGTAAAGAAGTTCTCAACAAGGATAGACGGATATGTTAAAAAGAAAACAAAAGATGGTATAGAATTGTGTTTAAAAGTTTTTATAGTAACAGCAAAAAATGTAAAGACAAGCATTGCAAGAAGTATAAGAAAAAAGGCAAAAAACTTCTTAGAATTGTATATTTCTGGAAATGAGTTTGATAAAATCATAAATAGAATTTTAATTGATGAATTGCAAAGAGATTTAAAGAAAATATTAAATACAATTTACCCAATAAGTGTTGTTGAAATCAGAAAGAGCGAAGTAAAATTATAAAAACAATCTTTTATACCAAGGAATCTTAAATTCTTTCCCAATCAACTTTGCTGCTAAACTTTTTATTTTTAAACTTGCCTTTGAATTTGGTTTGTGGTGAATAACAGGCATTCTTTTCGCTAAAGCATATTTTACATTCTCATCGTGTGGAATAATCTCAAGTATGGAACCATCTTCAAGCAAAGTTTCAACATGTTCTCTTTTCGGCTCATATCTTTTATTCCTTACCATATTAATTACACTTCCAAGATATTCTTTTTTTTGTTCTTTTACAATTCTTATAGATTTCAATAAATCTGTTAAAGCAGGAAGCTCTAGGGTCGTAATTCCAATAACTTCATTAGAAGATTTCAAAACAGAAAGAGCTTCTCTTCCAAGTCCTGGAGCTCCATCTATTAAGATAAAATCTAATTTACCAACTAAATCTGTTAAATTTGAACTTAGTAACTCTGGATTAACTCCCTTCAAATCATTCAAATTTATTGAGGCAGGCACAATTTTTAAACCGCTCGGAAGAACATGCATCACATCGTAAATATCAACTTTTCCCCTCAAGACATCATGCAAAGAAGTTGGATATAATGGAATTCCTGCATGAATTCCTAAATTAGGAGTTGTTAGATTTCCATCAATAATTAAGACATTTTTTTCAAAATCTGTTAGAGCACTTCCTAAATTAAAAGTTAAGGTTGTTTTACCAACCCCACCCTTTCCAGAAAGAATACTAATTATTCTTGTGTTTACCATAATAATTACTTATTTATAAAAATTGGGGTTGCTGGGAGTCGAACCCAGATTAACTGGTTTCTTTCTAAATCATATGCCATAAAAGCATCAAAACTCCATCTGGAGCCAGTTGTGCTGCCATTACACCACAACCCCATTAATTATATTGATTTTGTATTAATTTTAGACCTATAAATTTATGCGCTGGTGGTCTAGCTGGTTATGATACAGGCTTGCCAAGCCTGTGACTCGGGTTCGAATCCCGACCAGCGCAACAGAAGTAAAAATCAATATATTTCAAACAGTGTGTGTAAAAGTGTTCTATGAATTATGATTATTAAATAAAAGAAGAGTATATATTTATGAAAAAAATAGATGTAATAGAATTTGAAAAAGAAGTTTTACCCCAAATATTGGAATTCTTTGATAAAACACTTAATGATGACGGAAAAATAATAGATAAATTTACAGGAGAAGTATTACGCGACCCTTTTACTAATGAAGAATTAAATAAAGATAATTTTGCTGGAATCTTACCAGGTTCTAGTCTTTTTATATCTAAGAATCTAGCATCATTGGCAGAATTTATAACAGAAAGAGAAAAAAATAATAAAGAATGACTGATCTATTAAAATTACTTATTGATGAAGAAGTTATTAAAATTGCTGATGGTATAATAAAGATAATATCAGAAAAACTTAGAAAAAAATTTAATGAGATAAAGAAGAAATTAGAAAAAAAGAAACTGTCTAAACCATTATTAGTCTCAGAATTTGCTGAAGAATATTATAAACTTAAGAATATTAGTAGAGCAGAAAAATATAATTTGATAAAAAAATATATAGATAGTAAATATTGGTCTATTATATTGTTAGGAATGAGAGCTCGCGAAGCTTATTTAGCAGGAGATATTGATGGTTCTGGTAAAATTAAAAAAGATGCTTCTATGAGGTATGGGAGAGATGCTGTTATACTTATAAATTTAATAATTCAGGGATATTTTGATGAAATAGTAGATACTACCATTTTACAGAAAGAAAAGGGAAAAACAAATAGTGATATTGTAGTATGGCTAAATGACAAAATAGAAAAATATATCAAATTTTTTCCTTTTGCTTTTTGGGTTTCTATATTAGATTCTTCAATTAAAATAAAAGAAGAATTAATTAGAAGGTGTATTACTAATGGACTTACCAATGTAAATATTCATACAATTGGTAAAGAAAATATAGAGAAAATAGAAGAGGTAATTATTGAATTATCAAAAGATAAACATTTTCCTAAGTTTAATTATAGTAAAGATTATGAATCAGAAGAATATAATGCAGTAACCTTTAAGATAGAAATCAAATAATTATTAAAAATATGCAACATACTATTTGAAGTGAACCACAAAAGTAACTTCCTTTCTCGAAGTTTATGGCAGGTCCATCCATGCCAATATAGAATACAAACTTTAAATATGAAATTCCTCTATCTAAATTCACAATTTCTCTTTAACATGTAATTTTGGATAAACTCCCATTGAAATCATCTCATCAAGGGCTAATTTAAAAGCATAACTCGTTTTAATTCTTACAATGTCTGTTTTATTGCAAAGCGGGCAATAACTAATTCCTTTAACCTGATTATCTATTGCAACAATACCGCAGTTTTTGCAGACTGGAACTTCTGTTTCATCAGATGAAAATCTTTCTTTTAAAGTTAAAGATGCTCCATGAGCAAGCAGGCAATCTTTCTCCATTTCTCCAAATCTTAGACCTCCCTCTCTTGCCTTTCCTTCTGTTGGTTGCCTTGTCAGAATTGTTGTTGGTCCTCTTGCTCTCATAAAGTACTTATCCCTAACCATGTGATATAATGCTTGATAATAACAAGGACCAATTAGAATTTTTGATTTAATTTTTTCTCCGGTTTCTCCATTATACATTTCTTCTTCTCCAGCAAACTCAAAACCAAATTCTTTTAAAATCTTTATTATTTCTTCTTCTTTTGTTTCATTAAAACTTGTCCCATCTATTGTTTTACCAGACAATGCTGCTGCCTTTCCATACATAAGTTCCATTAGTTGCCCAATTGTCATCCTGCTCGGAATACCTAAGGGATTCATTATTATATCAGGAACTATTCCATCTTTTGTAAAAGGCAAATCTTCCTCTGGGACAATAGCCCCAATAACTCCTTTTTGCCCATATCTAGAAGCAAATTTATCACCAACTTCCGGAATTCTCATCTCTCTTACAGTAGTCTTTACCAATGTGTCTCCATTTTCAGTCTGCGTTATTATAACCTTATCAATAACTCCTCTTTCACCTAGGTTTACTGTTATTGAAGTATCTCTTCTATTTTCTGTTTCAGAAAGGAATTCTTCTACTGGTCCGTAAAATCTCAAAGGCGAAATCTTTCCAATGATTACATCCCCTCCTTCAACTTCTATCTCTGCCGGAGCTATTCCATCTTCATCTAAATGCCGATAATCTGATTTAGTTCTGTAATTCTTTACACCTTCATCAGGTATGCAGATAGTATCACTTTCAATACCCCAATATTTTTTTTCTTCTGTCTGATATGTCCTAAAAAATAGAGATCTAAAAAGTCCTCTTTCAACAGATTGTTTATTGAATACCAAAGCATCTTCCATATTGTAACCTTTATAAGGCATTATAGCAATAACAACATTCTGCCCTTGCGGATGCTCATTCAATATGTTTGCTTTATAAATTACTGTATCTATAATTGGATGTTGCGGGTATATTAAAGAATAAGCCTTTGTATCTGGCCTAAGTAGATAATTGATTGCATAAATTCCCAGGGATTGCGACATCATCTTAGCCCCATAATTAACTCTGTCTGATCTGTTGTGCGGAGCAAATGGGACCATAGAAGCAGAAATTCCAAGCATAACAATTGGATTTAATTCTAAGTGTGTATGCTCTTTTGTTAGCTCTTCAAGATTAACAGCTATGTAAGCATTTTCTTCTTCCTGTGCATCAAGATATTCTACAATCCCTTCTTTAACTAATGCATCCAAATCAAGTTTTCCAGCTTTAATCTGCTCTAAGTGTTTTTCTGTTAATAGAGGTTTTCCATCTCTTACCACTATTAAAGGTCTTCTTAATCTAGACTCATCTATATCTACAATTATCTCATCTATGTCTTTGAAATAAGCAATGTTTGCTTCTGAAGGTAAAAGACCCTTTCTCCTCTGTTCTCTAAAACTATTTACTAAACTCTTCGGTTTTTTTGTATCTCCTATTAACTTCCCGCAAAAAAATACTTTTGTCATTCTAATTTTTTAAGAATAAAATTATATACTTTCTCTTTTTCTGATTCACTCACTCCTTTTGAAATTACGCAAGTACTTGCCAAATGTTTTCTTAAACCGATGTGCACTCCTTCCGGAGTTTCCTGTGCGCAAAATTTTCCAAAATGAGTCCCGTGCAACTCTCTTGCCTCAGGATGCTCTTGTGAACTGAAAAGCATTGAAATAACAGCCCTCATATTAGATAATCTTCTTACATAATTTATTCTATCAAGTCTTTGTGCAACACCTGCTCTACCGCCAACCCATAAACCAGTTGCTAATGCAGAGATAATTCTCTTTGTTATATAATCAGATTCAAACAATGCTTGGATAACCGGATTCTTTTTCCTTTTAGTTAATCTTTGATAATTATATCTTATTCTGCTTGCCAATCCGCTTTTCCCGAGAAGCAATGAACGAAGCAAAATATCAAGAAAATAACCTGCAAGTCTTATTCTTTTATTTGATAAATGATCTATATCATCTTCTCTTTGCATTCCTAAACCAACTTTTATCACTCTGTTTGCAACATGTGCTAAATAATTTGCTTTTACTATCTGATCTTTTTCTTCAGTACCTAAATGATGCAATAAGAAATTATTTAACAAATTTTGAACTCTCTGTTCCGGAGTTTCTTTACCCATTCCTTTTACAAATTTCTTAAGATAATTTAAGGCATCTTCTTTATTTTTAACTTCTTCAAATTCATATATATTTGTCAAAACTTCTTCATCTATTTTTGGATTGTCAGAAATTGCTAAAACTAATTGTTGGTCTGTTTCAAGACCTAAAGCTCTTAAAACAACAATCAAAGGAACATTCCTAAGATTTGAGAAATTCATGTATAAGATTCTATCTTTTCTTTCAATCATGTGCCTCTGTATATATTGGTCCTTCTCTGAGTTTATTCTAACCATTTCTGTTCCCCTTTTCTCTTCCTTTGTTATTACAATTCTATTATTTGCTACTTCTTCAACACCAACAATAATCTTCTCTGTTCCATTTATTATAAAGTAACCTCCGGGATCATAAGGGTCTTCTCCAATATTTATTAATTCTTCTTTACTCAAGTTTCTTGTTGGGTCTAAAACAGACTTCACCATTATTGGAAAATCGCAAAGTTTAATTTTTGTTGGCTCTTGGTGCACTCCATTTACAACAGGAACAACATTAACATATAAAGCGCAAGTATAATTTAAATTTCTTATCATTGCTTCCATCGGAGTTATTTCCCTCTCGCTATTATCCGCTTCTCTTAATATAGGAGCACCAAATTCAATTTTCCATAGAAGTAATTTTATGTTTTCATCTAATGGAATAACTCCAATTTCATCAACTATTTTTTGCACTCCTTCCATGACAAATCTGTTATAAGAATCAATGTGATATTTTACTACAATTTTTGATAATTCTTTCTCAACAATTTTTTTGAATCCCTCATATAATTGTCTATCATTCATATTACAACTCTATAATATAAATATTCTTCTCCTGTAGTTAAAACCTTTCTTTTAATTTCTATCAAGTCCCCTTCCTTTACATTTAGATTTTTTATTGCAGGATCTTTTTTATTTATTTTCGGCATCTCTTTTTCTGTTACATTATATTTTTTTAATATCTCTTGTTTTTCTTCCTCTGTTAATTTTCTGTGTTCTGGAACCAGAAAATGTTTCCAAACCTCAATTTCTTTCTTTTCTGTCATAGTTTTTAAAATGAGCCCGGCGCGATTCGAATTTGCGGCAAGTTTTATTCAAAATCTTGCACGCGCGACTCCCAGGTTTCTTCTTAGCACCAATAAATCACAGGGCATTATAATAATACCCTCAAAACTTTTAAATAAAAGCCTGGTGCTCTACCAGACTGAGCTACGGGCCCATATATATAAAAGATTTAAAAAACTTCTTTACTATGTTTTTTGAAAAAAATAATAAATTTATGCTGAGGTGGCGGAGTGGTTAACGCGCCAGCCTGGAGTTTTGCACAAAAATAATTGGAGGAAGCCTTACTTTCCATCATTTACTTGTGCAAAAGGGTTAGCTGGTCCTCGCAAGAGGTCGCAGGTTCGAATCCTGCCCTCAGCGTTTAAAACTTATCATAAGTTCACAAAAAAAGTTCCCGGAAAAAACACAAAATAATTGAAAGAATCAGAGAAATATGTAAATAAAGAAAAGGCATCTTTTCCAAAAATAGAATTTGATGAAAATTATTTTTATGTAATATCAAAGAGAACATCAGAAAACTCAAAGAAAAAGGCTTGCTTAAAAGAGTTGGCCCTGCAAAAGGTGGTTATTGGAAGGTTTTGGAAGATGAAACTAACAGCAAATTAAAATAAGATAAGCAAGCTTAATTAATTATTTTGCAGAAAAGGAAATATTAAAGAACAAAACAAGAAAGGGAAGAAGCTTTGGGGCGGAATTGCTATTTTTGTAAATGGAACATGGAGATATAATGACAATGAAAAATATGAATACAATCCAAATGATTTATCAAGTTGGAAAATTTTAGAAATTTGATTATTATTAGTGTAAAGGCGAACACCATAAAAAAGATCTTTTAATTCTGATTTCTTTTTGTGGAGAAGGAAAGATTAAAAAATAAATACTCTAAAACCAATAGATATAATATTGTACTTTCTGGAAAATTTACCTCAGCGAATAATTTTAGTATATTGAATCAACTACTAATTTTAACACCTCCTTATGATTAAGGAAGATTTCTATTTTAATAAGGGATAACTTACTGAATATTTTCAAGCTTGTTTTCAATAAATTTTAGAAGAGATTCTTTTACGGTTCCGCTACCTCTGTAAACCTTTATATTAAATC
>QMZV01000017.1 GCA_003663355.1 Candidatus Aenigmatarchaeota archaeon | reverse complement strand
ATTTTTTTCCTTCTTCAGTTAGTTCGTACATAATTACCTACGATCAATAATATTATAAGAGCCTAAACATCTGTATTTTTTGCAAACTCTTTTTATTTTTGGTATTTTGTCTGATTCCATTTTTATCAGGAACCAATATTCATCATTTTTAGGCCAAGATGTTATGAAATACAAATTAATTTTATGTTCATAGAAAGGGTTTAGAAATCTGAACAAAGCTCCTGGCTTATCTTCTAAATCTACAATTAAAGCAGTCCCTATTTTTTCATTATAATCAATTTCTTTTTCTTTATTACTTAGTTCCCAAAAAACAGTGTAATTATTTTTATCATCTTGAATGTTCTCTTTTAATAAATTAAGTCCATATTCTTGTATTGCTTCCTTTGCACAAATAACTCCTGTTTCTTTTTTATTAGATTTTTTAATTTTCTTTGCTGCTTCAGCTGTGCTTTCTGCTTCTTTAATTTTTATCTTTCTTTTACTAAAATAATTGCTGCATTGTTCTATTGCTTTTGGATGTGAATAGATGATTTCAATATCCTCCTCTGAATTATCTAAACTTCCTAAGCAAAGTTTTATTGGATAATAAATTTCTTTATTAATAAAGACATTATCAACTTCTCTAATTTTTCTTATAATTTCTCCGACAAGACCTGCAATGCTGTTTTCAACCGGTACTATTGTTATATAACCTTCTCTAGCCTTTTCTACAAGTTTAGAGGGTTTGTCTGAATATTTTATCTCTGCTTCAGGATACAATTTCCTTGTTAAAATATCTGAGAATGAGTATTTAGGACCTAGAGTATAAACTCTATTTGAAGGGACAATCATCAAAAGGGACACTCACCCATTTTATTCACCAAAAATTATTTAGAAAGAAAACTTTAAGTAGCTGATTTTTTTCAATTTTGTAGAGGAAAACAAATTCAATCTTTGGTGGAAAAAATCCAGACAAAGGGAGAATTTAATTCTCTTAAGAGTTGTGTCCTATGTTTTTTGTTCATTCTCAGCGAACAATATTTATAAATATTTTTTCATTTGTATTGAATTATGTTTGAAGAGTTGAATCCTTGGTGGATTGGAGAAAAAGACAAGGACCTTAAAGAACTTGAAAATTTGAAATATTTTGTTTATCCGAAATGGGTGGATAAGATTTCCCTCAGTCCTTTCAGTTTGAACTTTATAATTGGTTTAAGAAGGGTTGGGAAAACAATTGGAATAAAATTATTGATAGAAAAGATTCTTAAGAAAATTAAAAATCCTTTCTCTATTTTCTATTTTTCTTGCGACATTCTTGAAAGTTATCGTGATTTACTAGAGATTATAGAAGAATATAAAAAAATAAAAGAAAAGAAGGAGATAAAAACAAGCTTTATTTTCTTGGATGAAATTACTTTGTTAGATGATTGGTGGAGAGCAATAAAATTCGCTATAGATAGGCATTGGTTTGATAAAGATGTTTTAGTTCTTTCTGGTTCTTCTTCTCTTCTAATAAAACAGCATTTAGAAACATTTGGTGGTAGAATGGGGAAAGGGAAGACAATAGAAGTTTATCCTTTAAATTTCTCCAAATATTATTCTTTATTTTTTAAAGAATTTTTTCAAAGAAAAGGAAAAGAAGTTTTTGAGAATTATTTGGAGACCGGAGGCTTTTTAGCTGTTCTAAATGAAAAGTTAACAGAGTATGAATATGTCTCTATAATAAAAGCAGATATTAAAAAAATAGAGAGATCTACAGATATAGCAAGAGATGTAATTAGGTCAATATTTTTGAAAGCTCCTAATGCTTTTAGCTATCATTCAATTGCTAAAGATTCGGGGCTTTCGGTTAACACAATAAGAGAATATATAGAAATTTTTAAAAATATGTTTTTGCTTGCTGAGATAAGCTATAAGGGATTGGATGGAAAAATATATTCAAGAAAGGAGAAAAAATTTGTTGTTAGAGATCCTTTTCTGGCAAGAGCTTTATCTCTCTGGACAAAAACAGATTTGAAAAAGGATTTCTTGTATGAGTGGATCGTTCAGGAGCACTTGTTAAGAAAGTTTGGGGAGATTTACTACTTTAAAAATTCTTATGAAATAGATTGTATTGCAAGAGATTTGAAAATTGAAGTAAAGGCAGGGAAGCCGCATAGGAAGTATCCGAAAGGAGTAAGAATTTTGGAGGAAGAGGAGATTCCGAAGTTTTTGATAGAGATTTCAAAATAAACCTCCCAACCGAAGGCAGAGCCTTGGAGTATTTGGATATTTTAGAAAATTTTGATTGTTATTAGGCAGAGATTGAGAGGCAATAATGTGGTTGGAAAAATGAGTTTTCAATACCAACTATCTTTTCTGAATGTTAGAAATTTTAAAGAATTTCTAATTTGCAAGAAAGTTATTTTTAAATTTTTTTAAAATATAACTTATGGAGGAGAGAACCTTCGCATATATTTTAAAAATATCTGAGAGAATAGCAAGGGCAAGTAAAGTAAAAAAGCTGAGACCCCTCAGTAAAGAAATTGCAGAAAATGTTTTGAAAAGGGAAGGTGTAATTATAATACCAGGGGTTAGAGGGAGCGGGAAAACGACTTTACTTTCAGAACTTTACTCAAAAGAAAAGAATGCAATATTTATAAATGCGGAAGTATTGGCGAAACAAGGAGTATCTTTGCTAGATTATCTTCATTATAGCTATGCAAAAGGTTTTAGAGTTTTTCTTATAGATGAGATTCATATATTGCCTGAATGGGAAAAAGATGTAAAAATTTTTTATGATGAAACTAAATCAAAAATAGTAATATCTGGGTCTTCGGCCATTGCATTAAGGGTAAAAGGTTCGGAGTTATCAAGAAGAGCAACATTTTATGAGCTTAAGCCTTTATCATTTAGAGAATATTTGTATTTTAGAGTTGGAAGAAACTTTCCAAAACGAAGATTGGAATATCTTTTGGATTTAAAAAAGAGAAGAAAATTGGAAAAAATGGTTGTTCCTTACTTAGACTATTTTTTACCTTATTTGCAGTTCGATGCATTGCCTGCAGCTTTTTTTGAAAGAAAGGAAGATGTATACATAAACATAGTTGAGAGAACCCTTAGATACGATTTAGCTTATATAAGACCTATAGACAATTTTTACATAGATGTTTCTTACAAGATTTTGAAATTTATTTCTTTGTCTCCTCCTTCAAAGGTGAGCTATTCTAGAATATCGTCTCAATTTGGAGTAAGTATTAACTTTGTTAGAGATTTGCTATATTCTTTAGAGCAAACAGGAATTATCTACAGGGTAGCTCCTTACGGAAAAGGAAAAGTTAGAAAAGAAGAGAAAGTTCTAATGCCTTTATCTTTTAGAAGTGCGTTATGCTTGCATTATAATGAGAATCCCGATAAAGGGGGGTTAAGAGAAGATTTTTTTGTTCAGCATGTTGGTAAATGTTTTTATTTTAAAACAGGAATAGAGAGAAGGACCCCTGATTTTGTTGTTGATGATTGTGTTTTTGAAATTGGAGGACCTTCAAAAGGATTTGAGCAAATAAAAAAATACAAAAAAGCTTTTCTTGTAAAAGAGGCAATTTTATTAGAAAAGGAAAAGGAAGTGCCTATTTATCTTTTTGGATTTCTTTATTGATTAAAAAGCGGATTAAAACAGAAATCGATTGCATCGCTGGCAACCTCAAAGTAGAAGTAAAAGCAGGCAAACCCTAGAAAAATATCTGAGAGGTGTTAAAATATTGGAGAAGTAAGATATTGCGAGATTTTTGGGAATTGAGTATCAAAACATATATAAATAATTGATATTTAAGTATCAATTATGGAATGGATATCTCTTCAGAATCCTTGGTGGAGCGATGAGAATTGGGAAGAAAAGGATAAGCATTTGAGAGATTGGAAAAATCAAAAAGTGAAGTGGATTCCAAAATGGGTGAAGCAAATCTCTTTAGAACCTTTTTCCTTGAATTTTATTTACGGAATAAGGCAGTTAGGGAAAACTACAGGAATAAAACTTTTGATAAGGGAAATTCTCAAAAAAAAGAATCCTTTTGCTGTATTCTTTTTCGATTTTGAGCTTGTTAGCTCTGTCAAAGAATTCAGAAAAATAATAGAGAATTATTTAGAGATAAAAAAGAGAGAAAAAGTGGACACTTCTTTTCTATTTTTGGATGAAGTAAGCAGCGTAAAGGAATGGTGGAAAATTATTAAGTTTCTTGTAGATAGAGGGGTATTTGAGAATGATGTTGTGACTGTGTTGGGTTCCTCTACTTTAAATATAATAAAAGCTCCGGAAAGATTTCCAGGAAGGAAAGGAAAGGGAAAAGAAATAGAGGTACTTCCCCTCTCTTTTCCTGAATTTGTTGAAATAAATGGTTATAATCTGAGAAAAGTTTTATATCGCGAGGATTTAATAAAGGAGCTTTGGGAGAAATATAAGAAAACTGGAGGATTTCCAAAATCCATAAATCAGCATAAAGATGCAAATGAGAGTTTTATAAGTGCAATGCTTTCAGAAGCAAGAAAACACGATAAAAGCACAGAAATTTTTGAGGGAATAATAGAGGTGATTTTAAGAAAGATTCCCTCTGCATTATCTTATCATTCAATAGCAAAGGATATAGAAATTTCTCATAAAACTGTTAGGGAATATATAGAGTTTTTTGAAGATTCTTTAATTGCTAAAAGAATTTATTGGAAAAATAAATATTCTATAAAAAGAAAAGAAAAGAAAATTTTTTTCAGGGATCCTTTTATCTATCATTCATTTTCTTTTTGGACAGGAACTAAATTTTTGGAAAGTGCTTTGTTTGAGGGAATAGTTCAAGAACATTTGCTAAGAAAGTTTGGGGAGATTTACTACTTTAAAAATTCTTATGAAATAGATTGCATTGCAAGAGATTTGAAAATTGAAGTAAAGGCAGGGAAGCCTCATAGGAAGTATCCGAAAGGGGTGAGAATTTTGGAGGAAGAGGAGATTCCGAAGTTTTTGATAGAGATTTCAAAATAAATTCATTTTATCCTTTTAAACAAAGTTATTTAATGAAAGAAGAAATTAAAATGTTTTTAGAGAAAGCCAAAAAGTTTGAGGAAAATGCAAAATACAACTTTGAGAATAAGAACTTTGATTTGGCTATGTTTAATTTAGAGCAGGCAATCCAACTTTTAATAAAAGCAAAGTTGTTGGATATTAGAGGATACTATGAAAAAACTCATAGCCTAAGAAAATTGTTGTTAGAATTAATGGAAGTATGGAAGAAAGAAGAGCTGACAAAATTTATAGAGGAAAATAAAAAGCAACTAAGGGATTTGGAAAGAGCCTATATAACTTCCAGGTATTTTTCTGAGGAATTTTTTGAGGATGAGGTAAAAAGATGTTTTGATTTGCTTGAAAGACTATGGGGATTGTTGTGGAAAGAATAAGGGTATTTGAAAATTACTTAGATTATGCAAAGAAAATAAAAAAATTGTTGGAAAAAAATTTATCTTCCTTCGAGCTGTTTGTCTTTGGTTCTGTAGTCAAGGGAAATTTCTCTGTTGGATTAAGCGATATAGACATTGCTGTGGTTTCTGATGAATTTAAAGACAGAAACAAGAAATTGGAAATCTATGATCTTTTATTTTCTGAATTTTTCTCCTATCCATTTGAGTTTCATTTGCTTACCAAAGATAAATGGAATTTTTACAAAAGATTCGTAAAGGAAGATTTGGTTAAAATTTAATAGGATTTTTGGATTAAAATGGCATAAGAGAGCAATAGTTTACATATTCAGTTCTATCACTTTTGTTGGTTCTTTTTTTCCAAATTCTCTTTTGAATTCATAAACACAACCTGTTCCTGCTTGAATTAATCTTTCGTCATGTGTTACAATGAATGTTTGCTCAAGCAAATCTGTAATTTTTGTTCTTAAAATTTCTGTTAGATTTCTGATTGTATTTGCATCTAAATTGTGGGTTGGTTCATCTAAAACAAGAAGTCTTAAATTTGGTGCTAAAACAACAGATAATGCGATTCTCATCACTAAGGAAGCAATTGCTCTTTCTCCACCTGATGAAAAACCTTCAACATTTATCCATTTATTTTTCAAATCGCAAAGTTGTAGAAGATAATCTCTATTTTCTATCTTAAACCTGATTCCTATATAATCCTCGTAAGGATAAATATAGCTCCAGATTTCATTCATCACTTCGTTTAAAGTTTTAACAAACTCCTGCCTTAATATCTCCTGAACTTCTAT
The DNA here is from genome assembly GCA_003663355.1 of Candidatus Aenigmatarchaeota archaeon. Lineage (GTDB taxonomy): Archaea > Aenigmatarchaeota > Aenigmatarchaeia > QMZS01 > QMZS01 > QMZS01. Next base: position 5,405 of record QMZV01000017.1, on the reverse strand, counting down.
TAGTGTATTTGCAAAATTTGTTAGAGTTGTATTGGCATAATCCAAGAACAAAATCTCTTTTTTATTTCTTTCTAAAAATTCCAATTCTTTTTCTATTTGTTCCAAACTTTTCTCTTTCTCATTTTTTATCTCTCTTATATGCTTGAGATTTAATTCAAAAGTTAGCAAATTCTTTTTTAATTCTTCAACTTCTTTTTTTAGTTTTTCAAACTCTGATTCATCAAAAGAAATTGTTCTAATTTCGGTTTCAATTTTTGTTTGTTCTTGTTTATATGCTTCCAATTTCTGTTTTTTTATCTCTATCAATTTTAGTTTTTCATAATGTGTTTTTAATTTCTGGACTTCTTCCTTCAATCCTGATAAATCTATTTCTTTTTGTTTTAGTTTCTCTAGTTCTTTTTTTAAATTATCCAAATCGGATTCAACATTTTTGAGCTGTTCTAATCTTTTTTTTAGAAAGTTTGCTTTTTCAATTTTTTTGTTTTCAAGTTCAATTTCCTCTTTTTTATTTGAAAGTTTTTTATCTAATTCCGAGATTTCTTTGCTCAAAAAATATGATTCTTTTTCTTTTCTATCTATCAATTCCTTTCTTTTTTCTTCTGTTAGTTCTCTGTCACAGGTCGGGCATTTTTCCTTAGATTCTTTTAAACTTAAAATTGCATCTTCATATTGCTGCTTTCTCAATTTTTTGTTAAATAGTTCTTCTTTTAGTTCCTCTATCTCTTCCTTTAGAGAATCGTATCTCTCTTTGTTAAAACTGAGTAAAAATTTTTCTGCTTCTTTTTTTTCTTTCAGATTCTTTTCTAGTTCCTCAATTTTTGAGTTTAAACTTGAAATTTCTTTTTCTCTTTCTAATTTCTCTTTTTCAAGATTTTCAAGTTTAAGTTTTTTGTCTTTTAGTTCTTTTTCAATTTTTTTTATATCTTCTAATTTAACTTCTCTAATTTCATTCTGAAGAAGATTGATTGCACTTTTTATTTCAATAAGTTTTGCCTTTTTATTTTCAAGTTTTGTTTTATTTCTTTCAAATTCATTAAAAAGTTCTTCTTTATTATTCAATGTTGTTTTTGTTCTTCTTATTTTCTCTTCTAATAAAATTTCCTCATCTTTTGCTTTATTCAAATAATCTTCTAATTCTGATTTCTTATCTCTTATCTCTTGCTCATTTAAATTAGCAATTACCTCTTCTTTCATATTTTTTAGGTTTTTAAATCTGTTTGAAATTGAGATTGTCTTTGTTCTTGCAATTTCAAATTTTGAGAGTTTTAATAATTCATCTATATTGCTCATTCTGTTTCCAGGGGGGATTGTTAAAAAATAATCAATTTGGTTTTGTTCGGCGTAGATTATTTTTGAGAACAAATCATAGTCTATTTTTAAAATTTTTTCAACTGCCTCTGTAACTTGAGATTGATTAACTGCAATTAGTTTTCCATCTTCTCTTAACTCTGCACTTGATGGTTTGTTTGAGAAAATTTCTCTTTTAATTTCATAGTTCTTGTTGTTTATTTCAAATCTGAGTGTGATTTTCGCTAAGTCTTCTTTAACTGGTTTATCCATTATTAGGTCTGAGAGTTTCACTTTCTTTTTCTGTATTTTCGGCATAGTTCCAAAAAATGCAAAACAAATTGCATCTAAAACTGTAGATTTTCCAGCTCCTGAAATCCCAACAAATATGTTGTTTCCGTTTGTAAATTTCAGTTCTGTTTTTTTGTGTGATTTGAAATTAATTAATTCAATTTCTTTGATCATAATTATAATTTTTGAAGATTTAAGGATGTTTAGGAGCAAAGTGTTAGAGTTGAGGAATATTTAATAGAGTGAGTGAAAGTGGTTAAGGAGTAAGATTGATTTAATGTTATACTAATAAAAGAAGTCGCTGAAGGAAGAGTGTTTATCTACTGTTATGTGCGCCATAAATTGCGAAGTAATTTGAGTTTCGAGACGGAGCAAAATTTTTATACTTTTTCTTTTACCTTCTGTTATGGTTTATGAAATAGGTTTTGGTTTCGCGAGTTATGAATCAAAAAATGATTTAGATAAGATTCTTCAAACAATCCCTCTAGAAGAGATTAATAATTTTCAAGAGTGTGTTATTAAAAGTTTCGCAGAATACTACACTAAACTAAATAAAGAAAATATAAAATTTGATAAAGAACAATTAAGGACAGATATAAACCTTTGATTGAAGACCAAAGAAGAATATCTAAGAGAACTTAAAAAAATTGAAGAAAGAGAAAAGAATATTAGTGATGAGGTAGAAAAATATCTTAAGCAAAATTTAAAATTGGATTTTGATCCAGAATATCCTGCATTGTTAATTTATTCTACTGAACAAATAACAAGAACGGGATGGTTAATTTCAGATATTACTCTAAATTTTATAGACGGAATAATTAAAGGTAAAGATTTGATGTATTACGGAAAAAATTTTAAATATTATGATAAAGATACTCCTTTAATTAGAGTTTGGAATTCCATTATAGAAGAATATTTTAAGTTACTGAGTAAGCATGATATTTAAGCGCTGTTAAGGAATTGGAACTTATATATTGGTAAATAAATATTTGTGAAGCAATTAGTGTTTTTAAGGCAGCATAAAGTTATTTAAAAAATTTCTGTTATGGCCATCTTAGAAGATAAATTAATAGAATTGGATTTTTCTCCTGATGCAGATTTATTTATAAGTTGGCTGAATTTTATAGAAAACTCAATTTCTGCAGAAAGTAGCATAGGAAATATAAGGATTAAATATTCTGAGGTTCCAGAACTTGTATATTTTTTGGCAAACAAAATAGGGATTGATTTTCTCCCAAAAAATATATTGGATGAAGCGAAAAAGAAAGATTTTATCTCTTGTTCAGATGAAGATTACAAAGATTTTTGTCAAAGAGTTAATCAGAATCTTCAGTTTAAAAGTGGATTATGGAAATTATTAGAAGAGGATAGAGCAAAAGATCAAATCTTTGATGAACAATTAAGATATCTTAAAGAATTGCTCCCAAGCTGTGAATATGTTGGGTTTATCGCACCAAGCGCAGAGTATTCTAGTGTTGATATTTTATATAAGGATGCAATATATTTAGCACAGAAAAAGAATGTCTTAAAATTAAATAATAATGAAATAGAAGAAATTATAAAAAGGACACTAGAACATTATGGAGCTTGTATTTCTCCAGTATTGCGATGTCTTCTTGAAAGGGTATAAGCGCGTGAGCCTGTTATAGTTCATTCTTTATTTTTTTAAGTAATAATTCAAATTTTGTATATCCTGCTTTTTCATTGAAATGACCAGCATTTTTGACAAGAATTATATCAACATCTAAATTTTTTGCAAGCTCTTTTGCTTTTTCTAATGGAACATAAGGATCATTATCAGAATGGAAAATATAAAATTTTTTACAATTTTGTTTAATTTTTTGCCAATCAAAATTTTTATCAACAAAGGTTTTATTAATATTATCAAAATTGGGGTTTCCTAATAGTCCAACAAAACCAGAAACAAAAAAAGCTGCTTTGATTGGCTTGTCTAATTTCTCAAGAATATTTAATAAAAATACAGGTCCTAAACTATGACCAACAACAATAGAATTTTCGTTTAAGTATTGTTTGTAATTTTCAAAAACTTTAAGCCAATTTTTAAGAGATTGATTTTCGGGGGTTGGAAATTTTGGGATGAAAACTCTACAACCTAATTTTTCAAGTTCAGATTTGAGCCAAGGAAACCAGTTTTCATTTGGATGTCCATAGGCCCCGTGAATAATAATTATGTTTGTCATAGTTAATATAAAATTAAAGCGATTAAATAACTTTTGTTAACCCGCTAAAAATTACACATTATATATGTATTTCTTATGCTAATTCCAAACCTTTACATTGGATAACTTACACCTAATAAAGCATATTTTTAGAGGAAAAATATAACACTGTTATAATCTTGCCTATTTAAAGTTTTCTATGTAATTATAATAAGGTCTAACAGACCAATGTAGTTCAACTACATACATAAGTAGCGTAGGTGATAGAAAATGACAGAAAACGAAATCTTTGTAGGAAAGAAGCCGCTAATGAGTTATGTCTTTGCTGTCATAACTCAGTTCTCAGAAGGTGGCAAAGGGGTTGTAATAAAAGCAAGAGGTAAAACAATCAGCAAAGCAGTAGATATTGCGCAAATTGTTAAAAACAGATTTGCTAAAGATGCAGAAGTAGGTCCAATAAAGATAGGTACAGAAGAACTAGAAGCAAAGGAAGGCGGAAAAATAAACGTCTCTACAATTGAGATACCAATAAAGAAGTGATTTTCTATTTTTTTATTTTTTATGATACAAGAAAAATTGTTAGTGAAATTATCTTTAATTACTATTGTTCTTGGTTTAGCCTCTCTTTATTTTGTTTCTGTTTTTGCAGAAATTGAGTTTATTGAATTAGGAAAAATCTGCAAAGAAGATGTTGGAAAGGTTGTTAGAACTAAAGGCACAATTTCAAAATCTTTTTTAGCAAAAGATTCTCACACTTTATTTTTAGATTTAGAAGAAAATGGAAAAAAATTATCGGTTGTTATGTTTGATGTTGATGAAAATCAGTTCAGTAAAGGAGAAGAAGTTTCTGTAAAAGGCGAAATTTCCTTATACAAAGGAAAATTAGAGATAATTGCTAAAGAAATTAAGAAGATTTAGTAATTTGAATTTCGGCAATCTCTAAAAAAATAAAAACCAGTTAAACCAAAATTTTTCAAAAAATTGGTTAATTATTACACTGTTATAATCTAAATTTTTTGTTAGAGTTAAGTTATTTTAAATCAATTACGGTGTGTTGGTTTTTACCGACAATTGCATTATTTCCTTATATTCTTGAAAATTTTTGGGTTTTAGAGATTTTGTTAAAAAATTATTGTACACTGTTCAATTATAAATAAATAATATTATGGTAAAGAAAAAAGATATTAAGAAAATAAGAAAAATTTTGATGATTTTAACAAAGAACCCAGAAGGTTTATGGATTAGACAACTTGCAAGAGAAACAGATCTGGCTTTATCTACGGTTCATTATTATATTAATTGTGTTTTAGATGAATTTATAGAGAATATTGGCGTAAAAGATAAAAACGGCAAGTATTTTGGTTTAAGATTTGTAAAATTAAAACCAAAAATAAGAGAAACAATAGAAAAAGATGGTTTAAAAAAGGTATATAAATTTTTAGAAATGTCTAAGAAGATGTGAACTATAAGATTAAATGCCTTTATAACGGTGTTATAATATCTCGTGAACTTATGTGAACTTAGCGTGAACTTGCGTGAACATAACGTGAACTTCACGTGAACGTAAAGTCCAAAATTTTAAGGATAAACGCCAAAATAAGAAGTTCACGTGAACAACGTGAACTTGGCGTGAACTTCACGTGAACT
>QMZV01000016.1 GCA_003663355.1 Candidatus Aenigmatarchaeota archaeon | reverse complement strand
TTTATTGCGGCGCATCTTGTACTTGCATCGGCAGATAAAATATCAATATTAATGAGAATCTTTGTTCTTGGTAAATCTTCAAGAAAAATTACATTTTCAAGAACTCTTTTAATTACGGAAGATATCTCTATTGATCTCCTAGAGAATTTAGGTCTTGTTCTTTCATCTGTTGAAAAAGGCAACATATTATAGTTAACTTCAAGAATCGCTTTATCTTTTTCCTCAAGAAACTTTGGAAAAATTTCCATTGGGCCATAAACTGTTGATACTGCAATTGTATTCCCCATACTGAACATTGCAGAACCTGCTGCTTCTTTATTTAAATTTAATTCTGCACTTAATTTTCTCAACTCATCAAATTTTCTATTATCCAATCTTCTCCCATCTCTAATTAATTTAATTTCTTCCATTTTTTAGTTCTTCATCTATTAATTTGCTAATCCTATCTGTTAAACCAGAGATATGCGCTTCTTTGTCTATTTTTTGAATAATCTTCAGCACAAGTTCTGTTTTATTTCCATTTATCCATATTACTCCATTTTGTCCTATTAGAACAGTACATTTTGTTTTTCTCTGTATCATCTCTATCATACTACCTCCCCTTCCAATTACCCTTGGGACTTTTGATGGAGTTATATATGCGATTCTTCCATTCCTTAAAATCCTTGACTCTCTGAATTTCATTGATAACTTTATTTTATCTGTTATTTCTAATACCTTGGAATAAATCCAGGTACCAGGTTTGTAAATTTTCATTAATTGCTCCTGTTTTATAGGATAGGTTGATATATCACCCAAAAATAAGTACCCGGGATATGGAGATTCTATATTAACAATAAAAAAAGGATAATTGAATTCTACAATCTTTCCAATTATTATCTCTCCCTTCTTTGGTTTGTAACTTTGTTTAAATGGAATTACACTTATTTTATACCCAACTTTTTTTAAAACTCCAAAATATTTTGAGTATGTTTTCCTGTTTAATATATAAGTCCCATCCCCTGATTTTTCTGATGTTGCGAGCAGAGTCCCAGGAGTAACAACAATATAACCTTCTTTTTCCTCTTCCATAATCCCTTTATTTAAAAAATAAGTTAAACTCTTGTTCAAACAATTAAAAATATATAATATTATGCTAGTATCAACAACACCAACAGTAGAAGGTAAAAAAATTGTGAAATATTTGGGTCTTGTAAGTGGAGAAGCAATAATGGGTGCAAATGTATTTAAGGACTTATTTGCAGGAATAAGGGATATTGTTGGAGGAAGGGCGGCAGCATACGAAAAAGAATTAAGAAAAGCAAAGGAAATAGCAATAAATGAGATGATAGAAGAGGCAAGAAAACTTGGTGCAAATGCAATTTTAAGCATTGATTTGGATTATGAAACAATAGGACAGAGCATGTTAATGGTGAGTGCAAGCGGAACAGCAGTTTTTGTTGAATGAGAAAATTAAACTGACCCCCAAATTGCTTTACAATTTTATCCTTTAGTAGAAAAATACAAATTTTTGTTTACTCAAATTAATCAATAATAATTATGCATCTCTTTATTTTTAGGTCTAAAAAGAAGAAAGAAGAAATTCAATTTCCTTCTAGACAGAAGGAGGATATAAAATCTCTTCAATATGAAATTTTTCAGGAAGAAGAAAGACTTTCAACAATACCAAGGACACTTTATGAGAAGTTAACTCACATCTCTGGGAAAATTTTACCAATTTCTCCGGATAAAGCAACAAAAAAGGAAATAGAAGAAGCAATAGATTTTGCACATCTTAAAGTTACTCCGGAAGGAGTTGCTTCTCTTACAATTCTAACAGCAATGTCTCTTTGTTCTATAACCCTTTTTTTAATTTTATTCAAATTTATAAACTTGATAACAGGTCTTATTTGCATCTTTGTTATTGCTGCATTTGGTTATTATCTTTATTATTATCCTTTTCGCCTTAAAAAAATATATGAATTAAGGGCTGGCTCAGAAATTGTTATGCTGATTTTACATATTGTAATCTACATGCGAAATTTTCCAAATTTAGAAGGAGCAGTAAAATTTGCAGCATCAAACATAACAGGGCCTCTTTCCCTAGACATGAAAAAACTAATTTGGGATGTCAATATGGGAGCCTACAATTCAATGGAGCAAGCATTGCTTTCATTTTCACAGAGATGGAAACCTTCATTCAAAGCATTTGCTGATTCAATAAATGCTATTGTTTATTCTCTTTATACAAGCGGAAAAAGGAGAATGGAATTATTAGATGAATCTGTCAGTATTATTTTAAGTTCTCTGAATGAAAGATCAAATTCATATGTTTTAAAACTGAAAACTCCTGTTACAATGGTAAATGCTTTGGGAATTTTGCTCCCAACTCTTGTTTTAACAATGCTTCCAATTATGACAATTTTTTTGGGGGAAGATATTCCTTCAAGTGCAATTTTTGGATTCTATGACATTTTATTGCCGGTTATACTGATGTTTGTAATAAAAAATATTTTAGACCAAAGAGTTATTACACTGCCAGAACCCGATATTTCTTTGCATCCTGATTTGCCTCCGGAAAATACATTCAGATTTAGAGATTTTTTTATACCTTCTTATTTACCAGCACTTATTTTTTTGCTTCCTTTTTTATATTTCTGGTATATTAATTTTCAGACTTTGTCTCTAATACAATCTTATGCCATTATTTCAGGTTTCTTTATTTCAGTTGCTTTGTTCTCAATGTTAAACTCTTTCCAGAAGATTAAACTAAGAAAATCTATTATTGAGATGGAAGATGAATTTAGAGAAGTTTTGTTTGGATTGGGGCAAGAAATAGACAGAGGAATTCCTTTAGAGGTTGCAATGGAAAAAATAATGCCTACCTTAAAAGGAAATTATGCAATAAATTTGCTTCAGAAAATTATTTCAAATATTAAATATAAAGGTTTGACTGTTGAACAAGCAATTTTTGACAAGAAAGAGGGAGCAATAAGATACTTTCCTTCAAAATTAATTCATTCAATTTTGAAAGCAGTTGTTGATGCCTCAAATAAGGGGACAAAAATTGTTTCGCAGATAATGATTTCCATTTCTAAATATTTGACAGATTTGCACAAAACACAGGAGGCAATTCAGGATAAATTTTCAGAAGTGATTTCAAGCATGCAGATGCAGGCAAGAATTTTGCTCCCTCTAATTTGTGGAGTTATGAACACTCTAACTTATATGATTATTGAGATGATTAATTTTTTGAAAAAATCTTTTGGAGGAATTTCTCTTGAGACTTCTGCTGCACCTTATACAAGTTTTTTATCTATGTGGCAGAGCGTTTCAATAACACCAGCAACATTTCAGTTAGCCATTGGTTTTTATGCTATAGAAACAATAATAATCCTTTCTTGGTTTATGTCTGGAATTCAAGTTGGAGTGGATAAAATAAGTTTGCACAACGAAATCTCAAAAAATTTAATAATCGGAGGTTTTATATATATTGGTGTTTCTGCAATTTCACTTTTAATCTTTGCACCTTTCTTAGATATGATAAAAATGGGAATGGTTCCAAGTTAGAAAACATTAATAAGTATTTAAATTTCAATCTAATTATGGTATCTGATAATGAGGAATTAAAAAGAGAAATACAAGAGAAATATATTCAAATAGAGTTGCTAAATAAAGAACTTGAACAAATTTCTGTTCAGCTTGAGTTAATGAAATCAAAATTAAATGAATTGATAACTCTTAAAAATTCAATAAACAAGATTCAGAAAGGAGAAGGTTTTTCTCAGTTGGGCTCTGGGATTTTTGTATCTTCAAATATCACCACTGATAACATTTTTTTAGTTGATGTTGGTAGAAGATTTTTTGTAAAGATGAATAAAGAAGAGATTCATAAATATTTGGAAGAAAAAATCAATAATTTTAAATCTGCCATTCCTCAAATATCCAAAAGAAAATCAGAATTGCAGAATGAAGCCCAGAAACAAATCTTTGAATTGCAAAATTTACAATCAAATCAAAAATAAAAAAACTTCAAAAATAGGAGGAAAGAGATTAAAGTGATAACAGAAATAATTATCACAATTTTAAGCATTGCTGGAGAATTTGCAAATCCGAAGGGAATTGGTCCAATAAAACCGCCAAAAGCGAATTTAATTTTTCCTTCTGACCCAGATGATAGAGAAAATAAAATAAGAATTATTCCGACAATTAGAAAAAGGAACCCAACTAAAAATAAGTCTTTCATAAAAAATTTAGAGAATAAATATTTAAAGTTTTTCTATCAATATGGAAAAAGAAATATGGGGAATACCAGAAATAAAAAATCTTGAAGAGGCTGGTTTAGGAGAGGATAAACAGGCAATATATGATTTAGGAATTAAGTTTGTAGAAGAAGGGAAATTTAATGAAGCAATAGAGTGTTTTGAAAAACTGAAAGAAATTTGTGAAGAAAGAAGAGAATATGGACTTGCTGCCAGAACTTGTGAAAAAATAGGTGATTGTTATTCTCGATTAGGACAAGAGGATAAAAGAATAGAATACTATAAATTTGCTGAAGAGTTTTATAAAGAGATTAAGAAGATTTATACTCATGAAAAATAAAAATAACAACCTTTCTTTTATTTAAAACAATATTATGAAGACTACAGTTTCTGTAATAAAAGCGGATATTGGAGGTTGTCCAGGGCATTCAACTTGCAATCAAAAATTAATTGACAATGCAAAAAAAATTCTGCTTAAATCAAAAGTGATCAACGACTTTTATGTAACTCATTGCGGAGATGATTTGGAATTGATAATGGTTCATGGCAAGGGAGTAAACAATAAAGAAGTTCATAAATTAGCCTGGAGTGTTTTTGAATCGGGAACAAAGATAGCAAAAAAAGAGGAATATCATGGAGCGGGTCAGGATTTATTAAAAAATGCTTTTTCTGGAAATGTTAAAGGAATGGGTCCAGGAGTTGCAGAAATGGAATTTGAAGAGAGAAAAAGCGATCCCGTTCTGGTTTTTATGGCGGACAAAACAGAAGCAGGAGCATGGAATTTTCCATTATACAAAATTTTTGCGGACCCTTTCAATACAGCTGGTTTAGTAATAGACCCGCACATGCACGAAGGATTTCTTTTTGAAGTTTTAGATGCAAGAACTGGAAAAACAGTTCAGTTAAGTTCTCCGGAAGAAATCTATGATTTGCTCGCTTTAATTGGCTCTCCCGGAAGATATATAATAAAAGCAGTGTATTCAAAGAAAAAAGACATTGCTGCAGTAACTTCAACACAAAAACTTTCGCAGATGGCTGGAAGATATGTTGGTAAAGATGACCCTGTTATGATATGCAGAGCGCAAAGCGGTTTTCCGGCAGTTGGAGAAGTTTTAGAACCATTTGCTTTTCCATATCTTGTCAGCGGATGGATGAGAGGTTCTCATAATGGTCCTTTCATTCCTGTATCACAAAGAGATGCAAGATGCACAAGATTTGATGGACCTCCAAGAGTAATATGCATAGGTTTTCAAGTTGCGAACAGAAAAATAATTGGACCTCAGGATATGTTTGATGACCCTGCTTTTGATTTAGCAAGACAAAAAGCAAATGAAATTGCAGATTACATAAGAAGACATGGACCTTTCCAACCACACAGATTACCGGATGAAGAGATGGAATACACAACAATGCCCGCAGTTATGAAAAAACTAAGCGGAAAATTCAAATAATTTTTTTATTTTTTGATTTGTTAAAAGATTATAAACTGAATTTATACTCAATTAGCGGAACAAATCTATGTTTTTCTTGAAAGATGGGTATAAATTTTGCAGCATATCTCCATTTTTCATTTTCTTTTCCTCTATAAACAGCTACTTGATGCTCTACAATACAGGCATCTCTTTCATCACCTTTTTTATTTGATAACCAAGACCCTATATGGCCAAGCAATTCATGGTCCATTCCGCTTTGATTGTATGTTTCAAATAAATCTTCTTCTGTAAAAAGATTTCTTATCATTTTTTCTAATTCAGAGGAATATAGTCCTTTCTTTTTTAATAAGTTAAAAAACTTATCAAATGTGGAATAGTTCTTATGATAAACATACACCATAGGTTGTTTAAAAACAAGTTGTCCTTTATCTAAATAAAAGCCACCAGATTCAGCATAACCAAAAATAATATTTCCATCTTCTGGAATCGGTTTGTATATTATTTGAATTCCAACATCATTCAATTTATTTATGACATTTTCTGGAAATGAACATCCCAACCGAGACAGAGCTTTGGAGTATTTGAATAAATTAAATAACTCTTTCTATATTTATGAAATCAATTCTCTTCTTTTCAGAAATAAGAAATAAAGATGTCAAACTTGTTGGAGGCAAGAATGCAAGTCTTGGTGAGATGTATTCTAAATTAAAAGATAAAGGAATTAGAGTTACAAATGGTTTTGCAATAACAAGCGAATCTTATGATTATTTTATTAGAGAAAACAATCTTGACAAAAAAATCAAGGCAATTTTAAAAGACTTGAATATAAGGAACATTAAGGAGTTGAGGGAAAAAGGAAAAAGAATTAGAAAATTAATTTTAAATTCAGAAATTCCGGAGAAAATTAAGAAAGAGATTTTGGAAAGTTATAAAAAACTTTGCATGGAATATGGGAGAGAAGTGGAGGTTGCTGTTAGAAGTTCTGCAACAGCCGAGGATTTGCCAGAGGCAAGTTTTGCTGGGGCTCAAGAAACTTATCTAAATATAAAAGGGGAAAAAGAATTATTAAAGAGTGTTGTAAGATGTTATTCTTCTTTATTTACTGACAGGGCAATTTCTTACAGAGAAGAAAAAGGTTTTGATCAATTTGCTGTAAAGTTGTCAGTAGGGGTCCAGAAAATGGTCAGGAGTGATTTGGCATGCTCTGGAGTTATGTTTACTTTAGACCCAAATACAGGATTCAGAAATGTTGTTTGCATAGAAGCAAGTTATGGTCTTGGAGAATACATTGTAAAAGGTGTTGTAAATCCCGATTCCTTTTTTGTGTTTAAACCAACAGGAAGAATTATTAAAAAAGAACTTGGAAGCAAGAATGTTAAATTAGTTTTTTCAAAGACAGGAACAAAACAGAAGAAAGTTGCATTAAAAGAGAAAATAAAATTTAGTTTAAGTGACAAAGAAGTTTTAGAACTTGCAGATTATGCAATGAAAATTGAAAATCATTATAAAAGACCAATGGATATTGAATTTGCAAAAGATGGGATTGATAAAAAATTGTATATCTTGCAGGCAAGACCAGAGACTGTTCATGCAAAGAAAAAAGAAATTGAAAAATATATTCTATCTAGAAAAAGCAGAAAATTGTTGGAAGGCATTGCTATTGGAAGGAAAATTAGTTCTGGAAGAGTTCACATAATTAATGATATTAAAAAAATTGAAGAATTTAAACAGAAAGAAATTCTAATTGCGAAACAAACAAATCCTGATTGGGAGCCAATAATGAAGATTGCCTCCGGAATAATAACTGAAAGGGGTGGAAGTACGAGCCATGCATCAATTGTATCAAGAGAACTGGGAATCCCATGCATCGTTGGAGCAAAAGATGCAATGAAAAAATTAAGAAATGGGCAGGAGGTTACAATAGACTGCACAAGTTCTAAAGGAATTGTTTGGAAAGGAAAATTAAATTATAAAATAAAGAAAATTAGTATTGAAAAATTGCCAAAAACAAGGACAAAAATAATGTTAATTCTTGGGACACCTGAAGAAGCTTTTGATTTATCATTTCTGCAGCCAGATGGAATTGGGTTGGCAAGAATAGAATATATTATAAGTAACTGGATAAAAATTCATCCTCTTTATGCAATAGAAAAAGGAAAACAGGAATTTTATATTCAAAAACTTGCTGAAGGAATTTCAATGCTTGCAGCTTCTGTTTATCCTAATCAAATTATTGTTAGATTTTCTGATTTTAAAACAAATGAATACAGAAATTTGCTTGGTGGAGAAAAATATGAACAAGAAGAAAACAATCCTATGCTTGGTTTTAGAGGAGCATCAAGATATATCGATAAAAAATTCAAACCAGCATTTTTATTGGAATGTGAAGCAATAAGAAAAGTTATAGAAGAGATGGGTCTAAAAAATGTTGATGTAATGATTCCTTTCTGCAGAACAATTAAGGAGGCAAAAGAAGTTCTGAAAATTCTGAAAGAGATTGATCTTAGAAAAAAGTTGAAGGTTTATGTGATGGCAGAAATTCCATCAAACATAATCCTTGCAGATAAGTTTGCAAAATTATTTGATGGTTTTTCAATTGGTTCAAATGATTTAACACAACTAACTTTGGGGATTGATAGAGACAATCAAATTCTGAATTTTGATGAAAGAAATGAAAGTGTTAAAAAATTAATTTCAAGATTAATCAAAGTTGCTCATAAGTACAGAAAGCCTGTTGGAATCTGCGGTCAGGCTCCATCAAAGTATCCAGAATATGCAAAATTTTTGTTAGAGAATAAAATAGATTCAATTTCTGTAAATCCGGATGTTTTTTTAGAGACAAAAATTAGAGTTGCAAAATTAGAAAGACAATTGTCGAATTAAATATAGCCATTTTAAATTTATTAAATAATTAATTATTTAATGCCAGAAATTTATTTTGTTGATTTTGATGGAACTTTAGTTTCAAATAGTTTTGATCTTTATTCTGAAGCACTAGGAATTAAAATAGAAAATTCAAGAGAGACTACAAAGAGAGTTCTAAAATTATTGAAAGATAGAAATATATTAGAAGTTTTGAAATTAAAAGAAAAATTAAATTACAGATGGGAATTAATAAAGGAATTGTATAATGAAAAGAATGAAAGAGTCATAGTATATTTACTTTCAGATAACCCATTTGTAAAACACTTGATAGATAAAAAATTTGATGGAGTATATTCAACAATAGTCCCGGAAATAAAAGATGGAATATTGACTGGAAGGATATTGAAAGAATATACAAAAGTGGAGATTGCAGAAGGAATATTGGCTAATATTGAGAATATTAGTAAAATTAAAGTTTATACTGACGGAGGAGAAAGTGATGAAGAGTTAATTGAATATTTGCAAAGAAACTACGGAGAAAAAGTGGAGATTTGTAGATATTAACTAAATAATTAGCTGAAAAGTTTTATCAACCAACTTTCACCAATATTAAATATATCAAAAAAACTGCTTATAATTCCCTGCTGAATTAATCCGTAAACAACAAGAGCAAAGATTATTAAAAAAATAATAATTCCAAAAGCAATCTTTAACGGGAGCTCCATAATTATGTTTTTGGTTTATAAACAATAATTCCCTGAAAAGTTGCAACTACACTGTTATCTTCTTTAAAAAGAATTTTAAATTTGGAATATTGTTCATCAAACTGAAAAGTTGGATTATTTCCATAACATTTTGTATCTACTTCTATATTCCAACTATATCCTTCAATTCCGGTATTTTTTATTTTTTTATCAATTTCGTTTTTTACATTATTTCTAAGTTCACTACAGTTCAGTTTATTAAATTCATAAACAAATTTTTCATTATTTAATTTATTTATGCAATCTGAAAGAGCAAAATTGATATCTATTCCTCCAAGTGCGTATTCATCACTATTAGACTTTGCATAAATTAACAATCTACCATTAGTTCTTGGAATTTTTGTTGTATCGCACAAATCTAACTCGCAGTTCTCAATTCTAACACCATTAAATTCAAGAAAACAATCAGATTCAGGTATCCCTTCTATTTTCAAGATTCTATGTTTTTTTCCGCAGTTTAAGGTTATTTTTTTCCATTTTTCTGGTCTCTCAAAACCATCCAAAACCACTCTAATATTATCATAATTTTTCAAACACTTGTACTCTTTTTTTTCGCTTTTAATTCTATAGCATCTGTATCCGAATGTTTCGGGAGAATTAGATGGTGAGCAAACAGGCCCTGAAGAATAGCAATGACCACAAAAATTAGAAACACAATCAAGAGTTCCACAATCTGCTCCGCTCTTGCAATAATTTTCCAATTCACCGCAAACAAAATTATTGAATTGAGATGAAAATGCTATTGTTCCGTTTCCTTTCTGACTTAAAATTAAAATTACTGTAACTGGTTGCGTTGTATTGCAATCGCAATCAAAACCTCCGCATGAGATTGGTATTTTTAGAGATTTATCAAAAGATTTGCAATTATCTATATTTTCCAGGATTGTGGTTAAGTTCTGTATTAATCCGGTTTCAAGTTTATTTGGACTCAGTTTTTTAAATTTGTATTTAGTTGTACTCATTTGATTAAAAAAATCCTTAGCGCAAGAATAAACCTTATTTAAATTCAAAAAATTGAATTCTATTTTTGAATTTCTTGTTGTGTTAATCTCATTTGCTACCTCTGAGCCGAACATTTTTCTCTTTAAATAAATTTTATAGGTATAATTCCAAATTAATTTGTTTGGTGGAACATACTGAACTTTGCTCTCAGAGATAGATGAATTTAATTCTGCTCCCTCTAAAACATAAACTGATCCAAAATAACTACTTGCCGCATTTCTTAATTTTTTTCCAAACAAATCCATAAAATCCGAACATGAGGTCCAAGATTTATTCCATTGAATTGGGTTCTCTTGAATATTGCTAAAAAACCTATCTGAATCTTTTTCTATTGTTCTTTTCAAATTTGTTTCAGTGTGGGTAAAAGAAGAGAGCAACTCAGAAAACTGAATTTCAGGTAGAGTGTGGTAATAGATTGGGGTTTGTCCAACAGAGCCCATCAAAATAACAAAGAGACCTGCTACTATTACTGTTATAATCATCATTATCTGAAGAACAGTTACTCCCTTCATAATTAACTTTTTGTTAAATTGACAATTAGTTCTCCGTCCTCTTTCTTATTTTCATTTCCAGCTTCATCTCTAACAGTGCATACAACATTATATTCTCCATATTTCTTATAGGTGTGATTGAACTTGAATATTGCATTTGTAGAATTCCATTTTTCTATCTCTAAATCTGGAGGATTATTTTTAGGATAAAATTCATTTTTTGAATCCCCAAAATCTATAACTATTTCGGTTATATTGCTAATCTCAAAATTTTTTTCAACTTCCAATCTGAAATTTACTTTTGTGTCACCCCCAAATTCTTTTTCAATTTTTCCTTTTGTCCATTTTGCATCTCCTTCAAATTTCGCGCTAAACTTTATTTTTGGAAGCTCATTTTTTAAACAAATTCTTGCTCCAGGTTTCTCTGTATAGCATTCTTTCAGTTTGCTATTTTCTTTGCAGACAACAAGTTTGCAAGGACCAACCCCGCAAGGGTCATTATTGCATTCTTCTCTTCCAGGACCTGTTAAATAATCACTGCATTCTTTAATATCTCCGCAGCAATAAACAAATTTAATTCTCATATTTTTTGTTTCTTTTGAAAAGATTGGCATGTCTTTATAAAAGCAATTGTAAGGGTACTCTTCTGGAAAAGTTACAAATATTCCTTCTAATTTGTCCTTTGGAAGCCCTAAAGAGATTATTAGACCCTTTCTGTCTTTAATTATGTAAGTATGTTTCTTCTTTTTTGTTTCTTCTCCTAAAGCTAAAAGCAATTTATTTAGTTTATCCAAACCATTTATTTCAGAATATTTATTGCGTATTTGTTCAATGGTTAGAGGTTCTGTTTTTTCTTTTTTTATTTTCGCAAGTTCATTCAAAGCTGTCCAACTATCTTCTGGATAAGAAAGATAAAATAAAACAGAGGAAGGAAAATAATTCATCCATCTATATTCTGTATAAGTTTTTATTTCTATTGGTTCCCCAACTAAAGCGCTTCTTACAAGAAAGCCTATTGTTAGAGTA
>QMZV01000015.1 GCA_003663355.1 Candidatus Aenigmatarchaeota archaeon | reverse complement strand
TCTGGAGGTGGAAGTTCTTCATCACCTACCCCATCATTTGCTGGGAAAGGAGAATGCTGTGATAAAGGAGGTGATGTAGGTAGTGAAGGTAGTATAGAATGTGAGACAGGACTATGGTGTAGACGTATAAGCTATATTCATAGCGGTTGTGATAAAGGATGTTCTAAAGGAATTTGTGTAAAACAAGGTGGTGTGCACTCTTGTTTTCCTGGTGGAA
Source organism: Candidatus Aenigmatarchaeota archaeon (assembly GCA_003663355.1). GTDB lineage: Archaea > Aenigmatarchaeota > Aenigmatarchaeia > QMZS01 > QMZS01 > QMZS01. The sequence continues at coordinate 12,211 of QMZV01000015.1, read as the reverse complement.
GTTGTAATTACAATTGTATTAATGGTTGGTGTAACTCAGACTTAAAATGCGAATGAAAATATTTCATAACTTTTTTTCTTAAACTTCCTTTCTTTAAAAAATAGATAAATTTATGAAACTCCTACTAATCCACTCAAACAAACTGGAATATAAAATTACAAAAAAAGCATTGAAAGATGTTGAGATGCCAAAAGAAAAAGAGAGAAAAATTAAGGAATGCTTGGTTGTTTTCTGGGCTGCTGAGGAAGGAGATGAAAATGTTGAAAAAATTGCTGAAAATTCTTTTAAGGAGATTAAAGATGTTGCAAATCAGATAAAAGAGAAAAAAATTGTGCTTTATCCTTATGTTCATTTACTCTTTGGAAGCAAACCTGCATCAAAGGATATTGCTTTAGAGATTGAAAAAAGTTTAGAAGAAAAATTGAAACTTGAATTTGAGGTTTATAAAGCTCCTTTCGGGTTTTACAAAAGTTTTGAATTAGAATGCAAAGGACATCCTTTAGCAGAACTGAGCAGAGTTGTCACCTCGGATAAAAAAGAAGAAATTCCAGATGCTTTAAAAAAAGAGGAAACAATAAAATCAAAATTTTATATTTTTGACATAGATGGGAAAATAAATGAAATAAAAATAGAAGATGGAAAATTGATTGGATTTGATTTTTCAAAATATAAAAACCTTGAAAAATTAGTTAGATATGAAATGCAAAAAAACAGGCTTGTTGATAAAGAGCCTCCGCATATAAAACTGATGAGAAAACTTGAACTTGCAGATTACGAGCCAGCAAGCGACCCAGGAAATTTTAGATTTTATCCAAAAGGAAGGTTGATTAAATCATTGATTGAGGAATGGGTAACAATGAAAATACTAAATTATGGAGCAATGGAAGTGGAAACACCGATAATGTATGATTTTAATCATAAAACATTGAAAAAATACCTAAATCGGTTTCCTGCAAGACAATATATAATTGAAACACCAAATAAAAAAGTTTTTTTAAGATTTGCTGCCTGTTTTGGTCAGTTTCTGATAGCTCACGATGCCAATATTTCTTACAAAAATTTGCCTCTAAGATTATATGAGATGACAAAATACAGTTTTAGAGTTGAACAAAGAGGAGAACTCGCAGGTCTGAAAAGATTGAGGTCTTTTACAATGCCTGACTGCCATGCTTTCTGTAAAGATATGGAAGAAGCAAAATCAGAAATGATAAAAAGATTTGAACTTTCAAAAGAAATTCAAGAGGGAATTGGCCTAACTGTTGAAAACGATTTTGAATTCGCAATAAGAATTGTAAAGGATTTCTATGAGAAAAATAAAGAATTTGTCCATGACCTAATTAAAAAAATAGGAAAGCCAACACTTGTTGAAATGTGGGAAGATAAGTTCTTTTACTTTGTATTCAAATATGAATGGAATTTTGTTGATGCTCTTGGAAAAGCAGCCACTCTTACAACAGATCAGTTTGACATTGAAAATGCTAAAAATTATGAAATAACTTATATTGATAAAGAAGGAAAGAAACAATATCCTATAATTTTACATCTTTCTCCGAGTGGTGCAATAGAGAGAGTTATGTATGCTTTGCTTGAAAAGGCATATATTGAACAAAAAGAAGGAAAAAATCCTACTCTTCCTTTATGGCTTTCCCCAACACAAATCAGATTATGTCCGGTCTCAGATTCATATTTAAAATTTGCAACTGAGATTGCTAACAAGTTGGAAAAAGAAAAAATCAGGGTTGAGATAGATGACAGAGCAGAAAGTGTAGAGAAAAAAATTAGAGATGCTGAGGTAAATTGGATTCCATTAATTGTTGTTCTCGGAGAAAAAGAGCTAGAAGGAAATTTATCTGTGAGGTTTAGAGAAACAGGAGAGGTAAAAAGAATGAAAATTCAAGAGTTAATAAAATTTGTTAAGGATAGAACAAAAGATATGCCTTTCAAACCATTGCCTGTTGAAAGAGAAGTTTCGAAACAGATAAAGTTTGTTGGATAAATAAAAATAAAATTAAAAAAACAAAAAATTATTTTTTCTTTTTTGGTTTTGACTTGGACTTTGGTGACTTTTTAGCCGTCTTTTTTTTCTTTGCTGCCATTTTCACACCTAATATAATTTGTATTTGTTTATAATATATAAAATTATTTCAATTATGGCAACAAAGAAAGTTGGTGCATCAGGAAAATTTGGAGCAAGATATGGAAAAAAATTGAGAGAAAACTATGACAAAATATACAAAAATTCTAAGAAAAAATATGATTGTCCTGTTTGCGCAAGAGAGAAATCTGTGAAAAGAATTGCTTTTGGAATTTGGGAATGCAAAAGATGCAAAACAAAATTTGCTTCAGGAGCTTTTGAATTCGTAGAATCAGATTTTAAAAAATAATTTTTATTTGAGAATTAGTTCTACTTCTTCTGGTTTATATCCCCAATCCTTTGGCAATTTTTTTTCTCTGACATAATATTTTCCCAATCTCCTAATTTTTGATTCTATTAGTTGCAAACTTCTCTTATGATGCAAATCTTTTTTGTGTTTGCTCAAATGCCTTCTCAAATTTATGGCTTTTTTAAAAAGATTCATCAAATCTTCAGGATATTCATCTTTGAAACCATGTTCCTCTAAAATTTTTGAAAGTTTTTTTCCTGTTGCGAGTTTTACAGATGGGACACCATAAAAATCTCTTAGAATTAAACCAATCTCTGCATTTGTTTTCCCTTCTTTTTTAAGCTCTATAATTTTTTTAATTAATTCTTCTGATTTTAAAGGTTGCCATTCTGGAACAACATTTCTAACAATTTTTTTTGAGCTGCTTTTTCCCTTTCTTCTTGCATACATCCTTGCCATAAAATATTAAAAAATTATTTATTTGATTTGAATTTTTAAATTATATAAATCTAAAAGCCTCCAAATTCATAGGAGCATAGCATTCAATGTTGAATATCTTTTGAATAGCTCCTGAAAGACTTAAAGCTTTTGATTCTTCTCCATGAACCACAAGAACTCTTTTTGGTTTCTCTTTCAAATGTCCGATAAAATTTAAAAGTTGTTTTCTATCAGAATGGCCGGAGAGACCATTCAAAGTTCTAACTTCAAGATTAATCTGGAGTTTTTCTCCATTTGGCAATTCTATCTCTTTATATCCTTGCTGTATTTTGTTCCCAAGGGTTCCATGCGCCTGGTATCCAACAAAAATTAATGTATTTTTTTTGTCAGGACCAAACTTTTTTAAATACTCTAAGATAGGGCCACCATTCATCATTCCAGAAGTCGCAATAACAATATAGGGATTTTCATCTTCTAAAATATCTTCTCTTTCTTTATAATTTGCAACATGAATAAATCTATCGGACTCAAAAGGATTCTTGTTTTCATCAATAATCTTCCTTTGCAAATTATAGGCAAGATATTTTGGATAGGTTGAATGAATAGAACTTGCATCAAAAATCATTCCATCAATATAAATTGGCAACTCTATATTATATTTTTCAAAAATAACCATTAACTCTTGGCCTCTTCCAACAGCAAAGCTAGGAATCAATATTTTTCCGCCTCTTTTACTTGTCTCTTCAATAATAGAAATTAACTCTTTTTCTGCATCTTCCAATCTTGGTGTTAAATCATTAGGACCGCCATAAGTGCTTTCTATTATTAAACTTTCGCATCTCAAAAATTGTGTGAAAGCAGGGTCAAGAAGGTTTGAAACAGAATATTTTATATCTCCTGTATAAATTAAATTTTCCTTTCCATTTGCAATATTAAAATGAGAAATTGCACTCCCCAACAAATGACCCGCATTTTCAAAAATCAATCTAATATCAGAAGTAATATCAGTAACTTCTTTATATTTTAATGGAATAGCATATTTTATCATTTTCTTTATGTCAGAACTTGTATATAAACTTTTTCCTGTTTCTTTTTGCATTAATTGAATTGTATCAGTTTGCAATAAAGCAGCAAGCTCTCTTGTAGGCTCTGTGCAGTAAAGAGGACCTTTATACCCTATTTTATACAAGTAAGGAATAAAACCTGCATGATCTAAATGTGCATGGCTAAGAACTATTGCATCCAAAGAATCTATATCAAAATCTTGCAAGAAAATTGGATACTGGTCTTCTCCTGTAACTCCAGTAGAAATGCCGCAATCAAGCAATACATTTGAATTTGGCGTCTGCAATAAAAAACAGCTTCTTCCAACCTCTCTGCAACCACCTAAAGCAATCACCCTTGCATATTTCGTTTCTTTTGGTTCTGTTAAATAAATTTTTTTTCCAATATTGTTTAAAAATCTTTTTCTAAAACTAGAGGATTTAAATAGAGTCTTTCTGATTGCCTCTACATAAGGAGATTTTGGAGTTGCAACTCTTTGAACCAAAGGAATCCAGAATGTTTCTTTTTTAATTCTTCTTACAACTTCTCCCCGTTCTCCAATAGCAATTTGAGGATGTCTGACCTCTATAATCACCCTTGAAAAATCTGGTTCAAAATAGATTTCTGAAACTTCAGCTTCTTTTGGGATGATTTCTTTGATTTTCTTAATTGCTAAATCTGTTTGAAGTAAAGAATCAGGTTCTATTCTTATTTCTATTCTTTTCTTTATTTTCTCTACAATTTCTTTAATCTTCTCATCCTGAACCAGAAAAAAATTCTTGTTTCTTGTGTAGATAACAATTTTACTTCCCTCATAATGGATTCTCGCATCTGATAATTCAGGAAAACTCTCCCTAACTATTTTTATATAATCCATCTTATCTAAAAGGCTGCAACACGGTTCATTAAATTCAAATATACTTTTTAAAACCGTAAAAATACGGAGTATAATAATATTTATTAAAATTATTTAAAAGGACTCAAATTTTTTCAGAAAATAGTTGTCCCCAGATTTCTCAAGAATACAATTAAAATAGTTTCCCTCTTTATTTTTAACAATTTTTTCAATAATTAGAAAGTCACTGGGAATGATTTTTTCTTTAAAATTAGGAAGATGATTTAAATGAAACCAATCTAATTTTCCTTCAGAATCATTTAAAATTTCTGTAGTTTTTGGCTCGAGTTCGCAAATGTGCAATAAAAAATGTTGGAGAATTTTTCCATTTTCAATTAAATGTTCTGAAACAAATCCTAAATAATTTTTAAAAGAAGATTCAATTCCGGATTCTTCTAATATTTCTCTTTTTGCTGCTTCAGATAAATGTTCTTCTTTTTCAATTTTCCCACCAGGCAAGCCAAAAAGACCGACATATTCTCCTCTAATTCTTTTAATAAGAAGGATTTTATCGTTCTGGACTAAAGCAGAAATTACAACAGGTAAAGGAAAGGCCATAATAGATTTATTTTTTTATATTTCTTATCCTGTTCTCTATCAGTTTCTTGATTTTTTCTTTGCCATTATTTGTTCTTGCCAATCTTTTATAAAATCTGTTCGCAATGATTATTTGTGAATCAATTAATGACTTTATCTGTGGTTTCCATTCTTCTCTTTTATGGGTTCTTACGAATTCTGCCCATCTTTTTATCTCTATCAAATGTTCTTCTCTCATAATCTTATTTTTCTAATTTCTCTTTTAAGTATAAAATCTCTCTAACTTTCTCAATTCCGGCACCTTCTCTCAAAATTCTCCTTTCAACCAAGTCTAAAATAGTTGAAGATTTTTTGTATTTGCAGTTTCCATTAACAATAAAATCCACATTTAGATTTATATCTTTTGCCTCTGTGATTTCTTTTTCTCCAGAAAAGTTTGCTGATGTTGCTGTTATTGGAAACCCAGCTTTTTCAATTATATCTTTCGCAGTTTTGTTTTCAGGAAATCTAATTCCAATAAAATCGGTTCCTCCAGTCAATAAAGATGAAACAATTTCATTCTTTGGCAAAATTATTGTTATTGGTCCAGGAAGCAATTTCCTAATAATTTTTCTATTTTCTAAAGAAACACAAGCAATACTCTCCAACATTTTAAAACTCGAAACTGCAACAGAAATTGGTTTATTTATTGGTCTTCTTTTAATTTCAAAAATTCTTCTTATTGCCAACTCGTTGAAAATATTTGCTCCTAATCCATAAACCGTTTCTGTTGGATAAGCAATTATTCCACCGATTTCCAGAATTTTGACTGCTTTTTCTATTTGGTCCATAATAGAAGTTTTTAAGTTATCAACTTTCCAGTTTTTAATTTGAAGAATTAACACATAAGTAATAAGAAGTATAAGAAATGTTGTCAATACCGAACATCCTTATTAAGTTTATAAAAATAAAAATTAATTATCAACAATTTCAATTATTTTGCCTTCTGCCAACTTATCCCAAGGAAATATTCCTTCTGATTCTGCTTTCTTTGTAGGCATTGATACAACATTTCCATAAGAATCTACTTCAACAACAAACTCTTTGTTGCATTTTTTATTTTTACATATGTGAACTTTCTTGTTGTTTTTTCTCACATTAAACTTTTTATCTTTTCTGTATTCCATTTCTATTTCCCCACTATGTAAGGTTGAACAAAAAGGACATTCAGCTTTATATTTGACTAGTACCATAAATAAATATATAATAAAATATTATTTGATTTTTTATACTTGACTTTTTTGCTAAAGAGTATTTTTATTGATATTAGTTATGCTTGACATTAAACTATTCAGGGAAAATCCAGAAATAATAAAGGAAAGTGAGAAAAAAAGATTTAAAGATCCTTCCGTTGTTGATAAAGTAATTGAATTTGATAATAAATGGAGAGAGAGATTGAATAAAATTCAAAAATTAAGACAAGAGAAAAATGAAATTTCAAGACTTATTGCAAAAGGGAAAAAATCAGAGGATTTAATTGTTAAGGCAAGTAAGATAGATGAAAAAATCTCAAATCTCAATAAAGAAATTCAGTTTTTAAAAAATGAAAGAGATGCTTACAGATACAAAATTGGAAATATTATTGATGATAGTGTACCGGTTGCTCCGACAGAAGATGGAAACGAAATTATCAGAACAGTTGGAAAAATCAGAGATTTCAATTTTGATTTAAAAGGACATGCAGAATTAGTTGAAAGATTTGCCGAATTGAAAAGAGCTTCAAAAATATCAGGAGCAAGAACATATTATTTAAAAGGAGATCTCGTTTTATTGAATCTCGCTCTAATAGAGTTCGCAATTAGAAAATTGATTAAGAAAAAATTTCTTCCAATGTGGACCCCTTTCTTTATGAACAAAAAATATATGAGAGGTGCAGCAGAGTTATCTGATTTTGAGGAAACACTTTATAAACTTGAAGGAGAAGATTCTTATCTGATTGCAACAAGTGAACAAACTCTCGCCTCACTTCATTCAGAAGAAGTTTTGGATGAAAAAGAACTGCCATTGAAATACTGCGGAATTTCAACCTGTTTCAGAAAAGAAGCGGGTTCTCACGGGAAAGACACAAAAGGAATTTTCAGGGTTCATCAATTTGAAAAAGTTGAACAATTTGTTTTCTGCAAACCAGACCAAAGCTGGAAAATTTTTGAAGAATTGGTTAAAAATATGGAAGAAATTTTTCAGGAACTTAAAATACCTTACAGAATTGTAAATATTGCCTCTGGAGAACTAAATGACAATGCCTCAAAAAAATATGATCTGGAAGCCTGGTTTCCTGCTCAGGGGAAATACAGAGAATTGGGGTCCTGCTCAAATTGCACAGATTTTCAGGCAAGAAAATTAAATATAAAATTTGGAAAATATGGCGGAAAAAAAGAATTCGTTCACACTTTGAATTCAACGGCAATTGCAACGGAAAGGACAATTTCTTGCATTCTGGAAAATTATCAGCAGAAGGATGGTTCAATAATTGTTCCTTCTGTTTTAAGAAAGTTTGTTGGCAAGGATGTTTTAGAATAGAAAATTAGAAAGAATACAATTCATCTTGTAATCTTTTTTTGATAATTTCATATTTGAGTTCTTTGGAAGATTTTTCATTTATCTGTTCTTTTATTGTTTTTGAAGAATTAAATTCTTTAAGATTTGTTCTCAAAAGCAAATACCAAGGAGGTAATTTTTCTTTCTCGCACTTTTCTATAAATTTATCTATTTTCTTTTCTGTTCTCCAAAAATTGTAAGTTGTTATTGGTATTGGAATTCCTGCTAACAATAAACTGTACGGAGTAAGAAAAAAATAGGAAGCTAATAACGGGGTATTGGGTCCAAGGAAAAGGCTATACATAATTCCATAATCTAAACCATGAGTCCATGCTGGAGAATTATCATTAGAATTTTCACATAGTTTTTGAAATTTAAAAGAATGCACTTCTCTAAGTTTATAAGTAAACTGTCTGGAAATTGCATGTTGAAATTCGTGAAAATATTTTTCATCTATGGTATAACTACTATCTTCATCTTCTACTATTAAAGGTATATTCAACTCTGGATTTTCATATAATGGTATTATTTTTCCTTCACCCACTGAAGCGATTTTATCAGCAATAAAAAGAGAGGGAAAAATAAGAGAGAAGAGATAAAAAGATGTCTTGTCTTTGTGAGATCCATTTTTAATACTTTTAACATACTCTTTAAGAATTTTCTCTTTTTCTTCTTTACTGATTAATATTGCCGGCCAAGGTTTAGTTAAAGTTTCTTCTTCAAAATTTCTTTTACAATAACTTGGCAGTTCATATAATTTACTCTCAGACTCTCTATATTTATTTTTGAAATAAGAGATAGGATCAGCCAAAATCTCCTTTTTTATACATGAGTTGTGCATATAATCTGATATACTCTCTCCTTTTTTTGGGACGAAACCCATACTATCATACTCCAATATTAGGTCTATATCTTTATCTTCCATTTTCACCACTAATATATAATACATTTAAAGTATTTATATTTTTTGGTGATAGAATATATATTTTTTCTACTATATGATAATTACATATTTTTGATATATAACTGTATTTTGTAAGCACATGGGTAACATCTTTATGGGTGAAAAAATGTTACCCACAAATATAGTAGGTTTCAGATATAATATAGCAATAAATTACTTGAACAAAGTAGAAAAACTAAGCAGACTATGCCAAATCTATAACACAACAAGAAAAACAATACTTAAATGGAAAGATTTATATTGTAGCGATATTAGATGATTATTCAAGGTTTATTACGGGTTTTGGGGTGTTTACGGAGAAAACAGCAAAGAATTGCTTAAAAGTTCTTGAGGGAGCGGTAAAGAAATATGGAAAACCAGAAGCACTTTTAACAGATAACGGAAAACAGTTTGTGTCAAAGGTCTACAACAAGTTCTTAGAAGAAAAAAGAATTAAGCATAGAAGAACAAAACCTTACAACCCCAAATGTAATGGAAAGATGAAGAAATGGTTTAAAACCCTTAAAAAACCGCTTAAGAAGAAATGATTTAATAATCTAGAAGAGTTTATCAGAGAAGTGGTGTTACCTATGTCTTTACAAAGTACAATTATAGAAATTATCACTTCCATTATTTTTGTCCCTTTTATTCTTTCTGATTTCTCCTTTTTATCAGACTTAACCTCGGGTCTTTTTCTTATCCAATTTTCGTACATTCAAAATCTTTATATTATTTTCTTTGCAATATTTTTCTATTTCAAGTCTTTTCTTCTTTCCGACTGCGGAAGAAATAATTATTTCTTTTGCTTTTAAATTTTTCAATTCATTCAAATTTTCAATTCTTGGAATCTCCTCTTTTTCTGGTTTTTTCCATCCTATTTTTGGTTTTATTCCTTTTTTACATTCTCTTATTTTATTATGTATTCCTCTTGGTTTTCTCCATTTTTCTTTTAATTTCTTGAATCTTCCAAATTCGCTTCTCCTAAATACAACTCTCATAATTACATAAAATTTTTAGTATAGACAAAACAACATTAATTTTTTTAATTAGAAATTTCTTAGTGAGTATTTTTATGCCAGAAATTATAAAAATAAAAGATGTTTCAAAGAGCTATCCCAAAGAAACTTATAATTTTTCCGAGAGCATTAAAAATTTTTTTAAAAGAGAGAAAAAAGTTGTTTTGGATGATATTAGTTTTTCTGTGAAAAAAGGTGAAATCTTTGGTTTGCTTGGTCCTAATGGTGCTGGAAAAACAACTTTGTTTAAAATAATCACAAACCTATTAAGAGCGGATAAAGGAGAAGTTTATCTTTTTGGTGAGAAAATTCCTGAAAATTATAAAAAAGTGGCATCAAAAATAAATACTGTGTTTGCAAGAGCAAATTTGTGGTGGGAACTTAAAGGAAAAGAAAATCTTAAAGTTTATGGAAAAATTTATAGAGTAAAAAATTTAGAGGAAAAAATAGATTCTCTTCTTGATTTTTTTGATTTAAAAGAGAAAGCAAACAGATATACTGATTTATATTCTACCGGAGAAATAATGAGACTTTGTATTGCAAAGTCTCTATTAAATGATCCAGAATTACTTATTTTAGATGAACCGACAATTGGTTTAGATCCAAATATTGCATTAAAAATTAGAGAATTTCTTAAAGAGTTAAACAGGAAAAGAAAAACCACAATTTTTTTATCAACCCATTATATGGAAGAAGCAGATATGCTTTGTAATAAAGTTGCTTTAATAAATGAAGGTAAAATAATTAAAATAGATTCCCCAACAAATCTTAAAGAGATTTTGAAAAAAGAAGAAATTATTGAATTACGCTTAGAAAAATTCAGTTTTGCTTTATTAAAGAAACTTGAAAAAATGAAATTTGTTAAAAAATCTTATTTTATTGAGGAGACAGAAAGAGTAAGAATTTTAATAGATGATATAAATAATCTTGATAAACTAATAAGAGAAATTAAAAAATATACAAAAATTCAAAATTTTGTTGTTTCGCAACCAACTTTACAAGATGTTTTTATTCATTTTACTGGAAAGGAAGTTGATGTAAGATGAGATTCTTTTATGACTTTTTGGTTTTATTTATAGCAGAATTAAAAAAATTTCTAAGATGGAAAGAACGCTTACTCTGGGATTTAATTGGAACTTTAACTATGTTTATAGCATTTGTTTTTGTTTGGAGTGCTGTTTTTGGAGCTGGATTGCAAGGGATAGGTAATTTAACAAAAGAAACTTATATTACCTTTTTGCTTACAGGAACTCTTTTATGGGAAATTATAGGAATTAATTTAGGCCCTGTCTCACATGTGTTTATAAGAGAAAAATATATGCGAACTTCTATCTATCTTTTAGTTTCTCCTGCCTCAAGATTTGCTTATTTACTTGCAAAAGCTGGAATAGCATTGATTCAAATTCTTATCACTAATGGTATAATTCTTTTAGTAGCCATTACTTTTTTTAATTTTGTATTCAAAGGAAGTTTATTGCTTGTATTATTAATTTTTATTTTAACATTTCTTTGTTTCCATGGATTAGGTGTTGCTATTGCAGCATTAGGGGCTTGGAGAGAAGGAATAGCAGATTTTTCATGGATTTTCTCTGATGTTATAATGATTTTTTCTGGTGTCTGGTATCCAGTTCAAATTTTTCCCGAGCCAATAAAATCTTTTTGTGAAATCTTACCAACAACTCAAGCAATTGAAATGGTAAGAGAAATAGGAATTCAAGGAGCAGGTCTTGCAGAAATTTTACCTTCCTTATTTTATCTTAGTAGTTTCACAATTGTTTTTCTAATTCTAGCTTACTTTGTTTTTAAATTTGTTGAGGGAAGAGCAATGCTGATTGGAATTTAAATCAACTTAGATTTCAGTTTCTTTCTTAATTCCAAAATATCTTTTTCTCTTAGTTGCTCTGCCAGTTTTTCTATTTCAAGCACAAATTCTCTAGTGGATTGTAATTTCAAACTTTTAAAATCAGGAAAATAATATTGTGCTTCTATTCTACAATCTTTTGCACTTTTTAACTCTTCATAGAACTTTATATTCACTTTGTTCATATCTACAAATAAAAATTTGAATAACTCTATTGTACAATCATGTATTTCAGATTTTATCCCTATTTTAGATAATAAAGCATACACGGCAAAATATCTCGCATAATAACTTGCAGAAACAGCCCAAGATAAAATCTTTCTTTCAAAATTTACATTCATTGCTTCTAAGGCTTCTCTTGCTTTTAGAATATATGCTTTGTAGAGATTTTCATTAGGTTCAACAATTTTAACACCTCTCTTTTGTTTTAGACACCAAATAATTTTATCATCCATATTTAAAAATCAAATTTACAAAAAAATCAAATTTATTTAGAATTATATGGTAATCTAATAT
>QMZV01000014.1 GCA_003663355.1 Candidatus Aenigmatarchaeota archaeon | reverse complement strand
TATAAATACTATATTTATGGCAGAAGAATATGAGATTATCCCGATTACCCCTTTAAGAAAGATTGAGCAGAGACTTGAGAAGATTGAGCAAGGTTCTCCAGGTTACACCGCTGTTCTTAAAGATTTGGCAGAGATGATAAAAGAAAATCAAAAAACAGTTGATGACCTTATAAAAACAAATTCAGAACTAATAGCAAATATAGGTTCTTTATCTGAGCATTTGTCAGAATTAACAAAAAAATTTGAGGAATTTATGGAAAGCATAGAAGTAGCTGAAACAAGCGAGGAGCCTGAAGAGTGGACAAAAATAAAAGAAGAAAACAAAAAATTAGAGGAAACAAATCAAGAATTGTTGGATAGATTAAAAAAATTGGAAAGAAAGATGAAATTAATGGAATTTAGCAAATATTATTATCAAACTGGTGGTCAAGTTCAGAAAACAAGACCCGAAACCTATTAACTATGGCAGAAGAAAAAAGAAAGGCGAATTTAAACATAGACCAGAGCAAGGAAGCTTTTTATGCAAATAATCTTGCAATATTCAACAATCCAACAGAGTTTATTTTGGATTTTACTCAAATAACACCAAGGGTTGATTTAGTCCAGGACAAGCAAGTAATTACATATGTTGTCAGGCATAATGCAATTGTTTTAGAACCAGAACAAGCAAAAATTTTCTTGAATTTACTAAAGGAAAATATTGAAAAATATGAGAAAAAATTTGGAAAGATAAATTTACCAAAAGAGCAGAAGATTAAGAAAAAAAGTTTAATAAAGAAGTTCTCTGATTACATTGGTTGAAACTATGCTGTTAAAATATTTTTGTCCCAATAAATTCTTTTTTATTTAAATAGTTCTCAAGATTTTTTAGTTTTTTTCCATTCATAACAATAACTTCTAATCCAGATTTTTCTGCTTCTTCTGCTGCAACAGGGTCAAAAGGAGTGCTTAGTCCAGGTTCCCATTTATTTGGCAATAATTTCCTAAATTCTTTCCATGAAATTTCCTTTATTGGTTTTGCATCTTTGAATTTTGGGTCTTTGTTATAAACATAATCAACATTTGTTAGATTCACTAATTTTTTTATTCCAAAATTTTTAGATAACAAGACAGCATCATAGTCTGTGCTAAATCCAGGTTTCCAACCAGAGGCAATAAGAATATCTTCATTGAAATTGACTTTTTCATTAGGATTTCTTATTATCTTTTTATATGCTTTTTCTTTAAAAATAGTTTTGAGAAGATAAGCATTTAATATTGTAGCTTGAATACCCAACCAATCTAACTCATCCTTTAGTAATGGAACAATATTTTTTGCTGCTTCTTGATATCTTCTTGCTGTTTTTCCTCCGCCGCAGATTATTATAAATTTCTTATTTTGAGTTAAAATAATTTTTTTGAATTCAAGCAAGAAATTTATATCTATTGAATCAGGTACAATTAATGAACCTCCGACGGAAATCACCAATATTTCTTTCATTTTAATCTAGTTCAGATTTCAACAATTCTTTAACTTTCTTTGGATCAACTCTTCTCCCAGTTTTTTTCATTACTTGCCCAATTAGATAATCCAATGATTTTTTTTCTCCACTTTGATAATCTTTAACTGCTTTTGTGTTTTCTCTGATGACATCTAAGACAAATTTTCTTATTTTCTCCTCTTCTAAAGGTTTTTCATATTTTAAATCTCTCAAAACTTGTTCTGGTTCTCTGATCTTTTTTCCTTTCACATAATCATTGACCATTTCTCTCAAAATAATCTCTGCAACATCTTCTGTAATTAGATATTGCTGCATTAAATCAAGAATCCTTCTTAATTGCCTTACTTCTATTTTTACATCTTTTAATTTAAGATTGTGATAGTTTAGAGTCTTTTTTAAATATTTTGCAAGTAAAATAGCAGAAGCTTTTTCATTATGCGTTTCGCAGAGATACTCAAAGTAGCGGGTCAGTTCAGGGTCTGTTAGCAAAGTATCAATAATCTCCTCTGAAATATTATATTTCAAAAATCTTTTTCTTTTTGTTTCAGGCAATTCTGGCAAGTTTGATTGAATTTTGTTTAATATTTCTTCTGAAATTTCAATGAATGGCAAATCAGGCTCAAAAATATAACCATATTCTTCCTCTTCCTCTTTTTCTCTTGCGCTAACAGTTGTTTTTGTTTTCTCATTCCACAACCTTGTTTCTCTTTTTATTTGTTCCAATCTTTTCTGTCTCAGTATTTCATAATTCAAAGCCTTCTCAACTTCTTTTGCTCCAGAAATATTTTTTATCTCTACTCTTCCACCTTCTTTTTTTTCTTTTATCCAACCTTTTTTGTAATCATATTTGTTTTTATATTTTGTTATAGAGATATTTGCATCAACCCTCATACTTCCTTCTTTGCTAAAATCAGAAACATAAATAAATTCAAGAATTTGCTGCAACTTTTGTAAAAATATTCTTGCTTCTCTTGGACTTCTCAAATCTGGTTCAGTTACAATTTCTGCTAAAGGAATTCCACTTCTGTTGTAATCAAGAAGAACATAATTATTTTCTCTTATTATTTTTGCTGGGTCTTCTTCCAAATGAATTCTTCTGATTCTTATTATCCTGTCTCCAATTTTTAATTTTCCATTAGAAGCAATTGGAGTTTCTAATTGAGTGATTTGAAAGTTTTTTGCCAAATCAGGATAAAAATAAGTCTTTCTTGAAAACAGAAATTTTTTGTTTATTTTGCAATCTAAAGCATAACCAATTTTCATTGCGAGTTCTACTGCTTTCTCATTTAAAACAGGTTTTGTTCCTGGAAAACCCAAGCAAACATCACATACATTTGTATTTGGCTCCGCCTGAGAAGTTGAACAGGAGCAAAATAATTTTGATTCTGTGTTTAGCTGAACATGAACTTCTAAACCAATTTTTATCTCTGGCATAATATTCAGTAAAATTAAAACTAAAGTTTTTGAATTAATTTTGTGAAAGTAGATTTTCTTCTTGATTCAAATATTAAAAATTATTTGTTCATAATATATAAACTTTTCGTTCACGATTAGGAAACTTTTTGATTAAAAACTAAAATCTCTTCAAAATTTGCTTTTTCTGAGAATATAAACAGATAAAGAGTTCATTCTCTCTGCTTATTTTATATAATTATCCGTAAAACATTCTTTTCCTTTAAAACAACTTATTTTGAAAAATTAAACATTTATGTTCCTAAAAATAGAAAACAAGAAACTTATTTGCAAAATAAAATATAAAAAAATCAGGCACGCTTATCTGAGAATAACGCCGGATTATCATTTAGATATTATATTGCCAAATAACGGGAAACTAAGCGCAGAAACTTTGTTAAAGGAAAAACGAAACTGGCTCAGGAGAAAAGTAAGGGAAATTGAAAATTCTGTGAGATTATTTGATGAAAAAAGTGTTTATTACAAGGGGAAAAAATATGAAATAAAAGTAATAATAGATAAGAATTCAAGAATTGAACTCTCTAAAAATTTTTTGAAAATATACAAATCTAAAAGGAGGAAAACGGAAAATATGATTCTAGAATTTCTTGCAGATGAGACATTGGAATATGTTTCAAAGAAAGCTGGAGAATTTTCAGAGAGGTTGGAGCTTTTTCCAAAACAAGTTTCTATAAAGAAATTAAAAAGTTTTGGACATTGCACAAGAGATGGAAAAATTTTTTTCAATTCAAAATTAATTTGTCTGCCAACAAAATTAATTGATTATGTTGTTTGCCATGAATTAATTCATCTGAAACATTTTAATCACTCAAAAAAATTCAAATCTGAACTTGCAAAAATACTTCCAGATTATAAAGAATTGGAGAAACAGTTGAAAAAGTATTATTGGTCATAGATAAATGTCTACTGGATTGCACAATTTTCTGTAATTTAATGCTTTCTCATTTTTTTCCAGATTTCAAACAATTCTTTTGCTTTATCAAAAACTTGATCTTCCTCACAACCCAAAATTTCAGCACACTCTTTTAAAATTTCTTCCATTTTTCTCAAATAATTTCTTGCCGCCTCTCCCGCCAAAAATTCTATTCTTAAAACAGAATCCTGAATTTTTTTTACACCAGTTATTATTATAATATCTGCTTCTCTTGTATTTTTTAAGTGCAAACCCCCACATGCTTCAACATCCCAATCTTTTATATTTACAATTCTCAATTCTTTTCCGGGAACAGCGCCACCTTGATAAATTTCAAAACCATATTTTTGTTCTGCTTCGGTTCTATTCATCCAGTTGACTAAAATTTTTCTGTTTTCTTTAACACAGACATTAGCTAACTCTTCAATTTTTTCAACTTCTTCATTAGAGATTTTTTTGTAATGGAAAATATCCAAATGCGCTTTGTCAACTTTTTTCTCTGCTCCAGCCTGCTGAACATGTTCTCCAAGGATTCTTCTCACAGCACCGTTTATGATGTGAGCTGCAGTATGATGTTGCATCAGTTGTTTCCTTCTCTCCTCATCAACAACAAGTTCAACAAGTTTTCCCTCTTTTAATTTTCCTTCAATTTTGTGCAAAATTATATTTCCTTGTTTTACAACTTCCAAAACCCTGTGATTTCCAATAAATCCCAGATCATAATCCTGACCTCCGCTTCTCGGATAGAAAACTGTTTTATCTAAAACAACATAATCATTCAATATTTTCAAGACTTTAGCCGTTGTTCTTGTTTTTCCTCCATAGTACAATTTCTCTGTTTCTGGTAAATTTGTTAAATCAAAAAGATTTTTCTTTTCTTTCTTTTTTATCTTCTTTGAAAATTCCAAATTTTTTGGAATTTTAATTTCTGGTTTGACTTCTTTAATTATCTCCGGGGTAATTCCATGAGACTGATATAATTTTCTTAAGGTTTCTGCATCAAAATTCTCTGTTTTTTTAACAATGTTTATTGCATTTTTTATTGTTTCTTTATATTTTTTTTCTTCCTCTTTCAAGACATCTTCAATAAAATTAAAATTTACTTTTCTTAATTCTGGGTAAATCCTGAATTCTCTTGAATGGATTTTCATTAATTCACTGAGAACAATATTCAAATTTTTCTTTCTGAGAATTGAAAAACATTCTCTCAAAATTTTTCTTAAATTATATCCTCCAGAAACATTGGAAGGCAAAGCATTATCTGATAATGCGATCAATAAAGTTCTCGTATGGTCTGCGAGTATTATTTTTTCTTTTTCTGTTAAATTAAACTGATTAAGATATTTTAAAACCTCTGGAAAAACAACTTCATAACTCGTTTTTGTTCCGTTCAGAATCCATGGAAATCTTTCTAGACCAGCGCCCATATCAATAACTTTTGTCTCCAATTCAACGAGTTTGTTTGAAATTTTTTTGTATTGCATATATACCTGATTTCCCAATTCCAAGCCCTGAACAAAAAACTCAATGCAGGGTCCGGCATTGCCACCGCCTTCCCATGAATCCTCATGAAAAAAAATTTCCTCTTCGGGAATTTTAAATCCTTCCGTTAATAATTTATAAATATAAAAAATGCCTTCATCCTTGAAATAAATAAAATTATTTGGTTTATTGAAAACATGTTGTCCAACCATTACAAATCCGGAATAATGTCTGCCAGTTATTCCTATATTTTCCAGATCATTAAATCTGAGGCAAAATTGCGGAACCAATAAGGGATTTGCTGGAGGCTCAACTTCTCCAGAAACGCAATAAGGCTGGAAATCATATATTGATGCCTCAACAAAAAAAACATCATCTCTCCATCTCGCCAAAACAGGATATCTTTTTATCGGAGTATGATTAAATTTTTTAAAAATTTTAACAAAAGTTCGCCAGCTCTCTATATAATTATTCCTTTTTCCAACAGGTTTGCCTATGAATCCATATCTTGGCAAACCGGCTTTTATTCTGCATTCATCATCATCGCAGAAATCTCTAACTTTTTTGCTCCAGAAATATTTTCCGCAGATTTTACATTTACTTCTTTTAAAACCAATTTTTTCCAAAGTTCTGAAGGGATACTCTTCTTTTTTGAACTGCATAAATTAAGCCTTTTAAAAATCAAATACTTAATTATAAAATTATCTGCCAACAACTTTAACAATAATTTCTCTTTCTCGCAACCCTTTATTGGTTAATTTGGTTAAAAGGTCTGCACCCCAAACAAGGAATAATTTTAATTATTATCTCTCTATTTCTAGGTTTGTTGTCAAAATCGATGAAAATAATCTGCTGCCAGGTTCCCAAAACCAAATCGCCATTTTCAATTGGACAGCAAAAACTCGGTTTAAGTAAAGCGCTCCTTATATGAGCATAACCATTGCAATCACCCCATTTTTTGCAGTGTTCATAATCCTTGTTCATGGGAGCAATTTTTTCCAGAATTCTTTTTAAATCGTTTATCGCTCCTTCTTCAAATTCAATTGTTGTTATTGCGCAAGTAGAACCAGGGCAGAAAATTAAGCAGATTCCGTCCTCAATTTTTGAATTTTTTACAGTTTCCCGAACTTTGTCAGTAATATCAATTACGTCATTGAAACCTTTTGTTGAGAGTTTGAATTTCATAAAATTATTTAAGAATATTTTATCTTTTTCATTTCTTTTAAAAGTTCATCAAAAAAAGAAGATAGCATATCTCTTCTATCGTTTAATCTATTTTCATTTAATGCTCGACTATTAGAGAGATATCCTCCACAACCATATAAATTTTCTATTGCATATTTTAAAGCTAGAGCATCAGGATTAGATTTTTCTTTCCAAATTTCATCTTGCTGTTCTTTACTTATCCAAGGATAATAAAGTATAATATTGGGTCTCCATGTGCCGACAATTTCTAATTCTTTTAGAGTATTATAATGTCTTGTAAATTCTTCTAAAGTAGTATCTCTATCTACATCAATTGTAAAATAATTAAAGAAAGTACAATATCTATCTGTATCCATGCGATCTCTTATATTTTTGAATTCTTTGAGAATTTCTATTGTTTTTATGTTTTGTACTCTATTCGTGCCTTTATAATTTCTCTTTAACCAATTATCATCAAAATTTTCTATCCCAACATCTATACCAAAAATTATATCTAGATTATCTTTTAAAATATTTTTAAATTTCAAAAAAGTGTCTGCTCTAGTTTCAAATTTCAAATAAATATCGTCAAAATTATCCTTTAAAAGATTAAAAAATTTTTTAACCCAATCTTCATTAATTCCCAAAAAGCAGGAACTCATATCCGCAACTAAGGATACTCCATAGTCATCATGAAGCATCTTTAGCTCTTCTATTATATTTTGAGGCGATCTCTTTCTATATTTTTTCCCACCAGGAAATTTCCGGATATCACAGAATTTGCATTTTCCCCAATAACAACCCCTCGCAGATATAAAAGTAGCCCCAAGAATATTATCTTTTTTATATTTTTCTAGAGGCATATCTCTTCTCAAAGGAAAAGGTAATCTATCTAAATCATATACGATTTCTTGATTTGAAGTTTTTATAATCTCGTCACCATCTTTATAACAAATACCTCCAGTTCTCTTTATATCTCTTTTATTATTGTTCAGCAATTCTGGAAATAATTGAGAAACAGGATATTCACCTTCGCCTCTAACTACAAAATCACATTTACCTTCATTTAGACATCTTTCATATTGGAAAGTTGGTCCATATCCACCTAAACAGACTATAAAATCTTCTTCTTTCAATTTTTTAGAAATGTTTAAAGCTTGTGGGAGAGATAAATCAACTGCAGATATTCCAACAATTGCAGGATTCTTCTTTTTTATCTCTTTTATTACTTTTTCTGAAGACAAATTATCTCTATAAGCGTCTATTAAATATGTAGAAATTCCTTTCTCTTCTAAGATAGCTTGTAAAATACCTAAATTTAAAGGCTCCCAAGACTCATATCTCAAATTAGAAGGACTTGCATGAACAAAAACAACTTCGTTAGATTCTGTCATTATTAATTACTATGATATAAATAATTATGAAGATTATTCCTTAATTTTAAGAAAAACTATAATTTTACACTCTTTAAAACCCCTTAGGAATTACAAAAACCAAATCCTTCTTGAAAATTTTATCTTCCTTGTTAATTTCAACTTTAACTCTCTGACCCTGCAAATCTTTTTTTAAAATAATTTCTTTGATTTTTCCTTTTATTCCTCTGTTTTTGCCTCTAATAATCAAAACATCTGCTCCTTCTTTATACGGAATAACTTTATTAATTTTCTTTGTTTTAAGAGAAATTTTCAAGGTATCCCCAACGAAATATTTATCTTTTTCTTCCTTGGGCAGCAAAATATTTCTCCCGTCATGCAGATTCAGTTGCATCCCCTTCTTCAGCATCCTTTTTCCAATAATTTTGCAATATTTATATTCTGCGTCTTTTTCGCTGATTTTTCTGAATTCAAAAGATTTTTTTGATGGAAGAATTAAATAGTTTTCTTTTGTTCTCTTAATTGTTAAAATATCCATTAATCCAACTGGAAATTTCTCCTCAGTAATTTCACGACCATCAATCAAAATTTCCTTATTTTTGATTATTTTCTTTGCTTCTTTTCCAGTTTCGCAGAGTTTAAAAATATCCCTTACAATTACGGCCAAAGGAATGCATTCTTTTTTTTTGTGCGGACCTGGAACAGGGACAAAGGCAAATCTCTTCTTTTTTCTTCCCAACGGCCAGAATTTCGGCATTTCCTGCCTTTTCAAGTGTGCCATAAATTAGATTGAAAAATTTAATTAAAATGTTAATATTCTTTAAATAATTTATTTTTAAGTCTATTTAATTCGCTTTTCAAAAATCTCCTTTCTTTTTTGGAAAATTGGTCCATAACCCCCTTAGAAGATTTGGTAATTTCGTTAATTATAGAAGAATAATTTGCAGGTATCTTGGGCAAAATTTTTGTTTTAATTCTCTTTGCTAAATATTTCAAGTCAAAGTCTATATCTGGGTTTAATATCATAGAATATATATCTATCTTGTGTTTACTTTTTCCTTTCTCTGTTGTAAGAATAGAAAGTATTTTCATGGTTGTTATATCTTCTGGAGAAGCCAATTTCAAACTGTAGCCTTCTGGTTCTACTCTATTTTCAAAAACAAGTTTATCTATCTCAAAATAACTTATTCTACTAGTATAAATATCTATATGAATTTGATTTTCATTGTCTCTAGCAGAGTATTTATCCAATATTTCATTTTTATAGATTTCATATCCCTTTTCTTCAAATCTTTTAACAATTTCATCATCTAATGAAGATATATCTATATCAGAAGTTACCCTTTTTCTTTTTGCTGAATAAAATTCCTGAACTGCTAAACCACCTATTAACGCTAAATTTAAATCTTTATTTTCTTCAAAAAAACTGTCGGCTTTGGACACCAATAAGTCTACATATTCTTCTCCTATTTCTGGATTAAATATTTTTGTATTTTTTTCTCCCAAATCAAAGTATTCAATAGGACAATTAACTTCTGCCCCCATAATACCACTATTTATATATATTTTATAACTTAAAAATAGTAACTACTAACCAAACAATCTTTCAAAAACCCCTTTCTTTTCTTTCTCTTTTTTCTCCCTTTCAACTTTTCTGTTATATTTATCTATTTTTTCCTCTGCCAATTTTGCTGCTTTTTTATTATTTCCAACTCCAATGGTTAAACCAACTCCAACAATGATGGCTTTATTTTTTACTTCTTTTAAAGATCTTCTGACTGCTTCATCAACAAGAGGCAAAGCATTTTTAATCTCTTTTTTCATTGGCATCAAAGCCTCTTCAGGCTTCATTTTAATCACTATTCCATCAACTGGAATATTTTTTTCTGTAAGGAAAGTTTCCGCAAAAAATCTTTCCGCTCCTCTCGTACTCATTGCAAAACCTACTCCCTCCGCCACACTGCCTGTTTTTTCGCTTTCAAGAGCACCAGAAGCATCTATTGTTATAACTTTGTCTATTTTATTTTTTGATACAATTTTTCTAATTGCTTCGTCAATATTTCCAAGATTTGCTCCGGGTCCATCTGCTTTTAAAATAAAAACTTCTTTTCCATCTATTTTTTTATTTGCGACAACAGTTCCTTCAGATATTTTTTTTGTTTTCGCATCCCCGATTAAATTTGCAGCGTAAAGAGGACCTATTGAATCTCCGATGCACAGACCTTGAACAAAAGCCGGTACTGAAGAATAAAGAGCCTTCATCTGTTTATCAATAAAGGGAAGTTGCATCTGCAAAATCATCCCTATCTGAAAATTTTTTGTCTGCTTTATTAATTCAATATAATGTTTAATAATTTTTGTTATTTGATACAAACCAATTGTATGGGTTATGCTTGCGGATAAATTCTTTTTTTCATCTGCAGGAATACCGGAAGAAATGTCATCAACAAACAGGTCTAATTTTTTATCATGCCTTTCTGTAATATACCGAATTTTTTTTGCAATTCCATTTGGATCAACAGAATCAGGTTCTACAACAAAGTATTCCATTATTCTGTCAAGGCTGTTTTTCAATTGTTTTTTTGTCAATTTTGTTTTTTTGTCAATTTTCTTAATTATAATTTTCTGCGCTTTATTTGTCATTTCTTCATAACTCTGAACTTTTGCATTCAACAAAGTTAGAATTTGATACAACATCATTCTTGGAAATAGAAATATCAATACAATAAAAATTAAAAATCCTATAATATCATATACACTTCCGAACATAATGTTTATTAATTTAAATCTTTATATAACTTTATCTTTCCTAATTATTTTTTGATTTTTTCAATTTTTCTGTCTCTTCAGCTTGTTCTTTTTTCTCAACTTCCTTCTTCTTTTCAGGTTTTTCTTTTATTTCTTTTTCTTCCTTAATTTCCTTTGCCTCTTTTTTTCTTCTTTCCTTTAAAATAACTTCAAGATGGGCGGATTTAATTTTTGTCCCAATATTTCTTTTATGCCTCCTCCTGTGCATATGTGTTCCGTCCAGAGCGGCAATATGCAGGATGTACATATTATCTGTATCCAAATTTTTAAATTCGGCATTTTTCTCCGCACTCTTTATAATATTTAAAACCTCTTTCGTTGTTTTTGAATAGTATTTTCCATTTATACTTCTTTTTTCTTTTAATACATCCTCTAAGAATTTTTTGGCTTTTTTCAAATACATGCCTCTCACAGATTTGCAAACAACTTTTGCATTTTTAACAGATATTCTCAAGTTATGTGAGCATGCTTTTGCCACATTTCCTTCAACTTTTTTAGAGTACATAATCTTCTTAAAAATTAATAATTTAGATTATTTTTTGCTTGCAGAGAATTTTGTTCCTCTTGATGCCCCCAATCCAGCAGCACCGTGTTGGACTCTTTTTCTTGTTAAGACAAATTCTCCAAGTCTATGCCCAACCATTTCTTCCAATATATCAATAGGAACAAACTCTTTTCCATTATAAACTCCAATTCTGTGCCCAATCATTTCAGGCAAAATAACCATATCTCTGCAATGTGTTTTAATGAACTTTTTTCCTTTTTGGTCCTTAAATTTCTCTAATTTTGAAAGCAGTTTCTCTTCCTGTTCAGTAAGACCTCTTTTAAATTTTCTCCTCTCCTTTGAAGGCAATAACTCTATAAATTCCTCTCTTTTTAATTCTCTAACTTTTTTTCCTCTATAAAAAAATACAGGCATAATTAAAAGAAAAAATAAAAAAAGATGGGCCCGAGGAGATTTCCATATTTTAAATTCGAACTCCTGACCTCCGCGATGTCAACGCGACGTCCTAACCATTATCCCCTATAAAGGTCTAGACCACGGGCCCATAATTAAAATTTTTAAATTTTTATCTAATGCGAAAATCATAATTTTACTTTCAAAGTTACAATCTCAAAAGGATTGACAACAACTTTTATCTCATTTTCCTCAACTTTAATCTTTTTATCAAACTCTTTATCTTTCTCTTCCATCAAGTTTACTACTTTTACATCTTTTGGTTTTTTAAATAAGGTTATAGTGGTATCTGTTTTTTTACCTTCTGCTTCATAAAATCTGATTGTTATTCCTTCTCCATTTTCAGATTTTTTCAGTGCAGTTACAATAACATTCTCTGGAGAGACTTTAAAAAATGATCTTTTGCTTCTATATTTTATTCCAGCTGGTAATTGGAATGCAATTAAATTATAATTAAATTCATAACCTTGCCTATAAGATTTTGCTTTTTTCCAATCTCCAAAGTGCGGATATATGGAGTAATTGAAGGTGTATTTTTTTAATTCTCTTGCATCAGGAACAGGAATTGGTGGACCCGAGCTTCCATCAGAAGAAAGCATTCCAACAGATCTTATCAGGGTCAAATATATGCTTTTATCTCTAACTTCATTTTCAGGATTTCCCTTATTTATGATTGTTATTCCTTTTTCTTCATCACTGTAATCAATCCATCTTAAAGAAGGAAACACTTTAAATTCTTTCTCAACAAAACTTCCAATTTTATACTGATTCTTTTTTCTATTTATTTTACCAAATTGACTTTCGCAAGTATATACAGATTT
>QMZV01000013.1 GCA_003663355.1 Candidatus Aenigmatarchaeota archaeon | reverse complement strand
TATTTAATATCCTTAATCTCTTAAAAATTATAGTAAAATTAAATATTTTTCTTCTTCCTTGTTTATTTAAACAATAAACCTCTATTTGAGTTGGTATTTGTTCTATAAATCCCCAATAATATGCAGCTGCCATCCCTCCAATAAAATAATTTTTTCCGTTAAATATTTCATCTATTATAATAAAAGGATGTTCTGACCAATGTCCTTTATAAGCTCTTACAGGTATTAAATAATATTTTGTTCTATTTAATTTAATTATTCTGCCTTTTTTCATTAATCTGTGTATATACACATTCATTTCACCAATACTATTAAAAAATTTCTTTATTTCTTTTCTTGTAAAGAAATATTTCTCATTTAATTCTAGATAGGAAATTACCTCTATTTCTTTTTTTGAGAGTCCTTCCATAATTACATCTAAATTAAATATTTATTAATTTTAATGTAACAAATTTATAAGGTTTATGTCTGCTTATATAATCTCTTTACTCTTTCTAAGGTATCTGCCTCTTCAACTCCTTTATCTTCTCTTATTCTAATCAATTTTGGAAATCTCAGGGCAAAACCGCTTTTATAATTTGGTGATTTCTGCAATTCTTGATAGCCAACCTCTACAACAATTTTTGGCTTTATATGAACTATGTTGTCTTTCTCAAATTCTATCAATGGTTTTAATCTTTCTGTCATCTCTTTAAATTGTTCATCTGTTAATCCCGTTCCCATTTTTCCTATTTCTAATAATTCTCCTGTTTCTTCATCTCTAATTGCTAAAACAAAAGAAGCTAACCAAGTTGTTCTCCTTCCCTGTCCCCATTCCGCTCCCGTAATTACTAAATCCAAGGTTTCTTTTTCCGGTTTTACTTTATACATATAACCAACTCTCTTCCCTGGTTGATATGGAGCATTTAAATTCTTAACCATTACACCCTCTTGTCCAAGATTTAATGCTTTATGATAAAATTCTTCGGCTTTTTTCAAATCTTTTGTCTTCAGTTGCTCAGCTAATTGAAATTTTCCTTTGATTATTTTAACAATCTCCTCTAATTTTTTTCTTCTATAAGAAAACGGTTTATCCAATAATTGCTCATTTTCAACCAATAAACAATCAAACAAATTTATCTGGATTGGAATATCTTTTACCATCTCTTCAATATTGTATTTCCTGTGAATCCTTTTGCTTAATTCCTGAAATGGCACTGGTTTCTTATCTTTTATTCCTAAGGTTTCTCCTTCTAAAATAGCTCTCTCAACTTTTATATTATCTCTACAAAGTTTAACTAAATCAGGAAATTGTTTAGTAACATTTTCCAACCTCCTTGTGAAAATCCAGATTTTATCTTTATCTTTATGCACTAATGTTCTCATGCCATCGTACTTATATTCTATTGCAGGTTCTTTTGCATCTTTTAAAGCCTCTTCAATATTTTTGGATTTTTCTGCAAGCATTACTTTGGTTGGTTTTCCAATCTCTAATTTAATTCTCTTTAATCCTTCTTCTCCTTTTTCCTTTGCTATTATTGCAACCTCTCCAAAATCTGTCTTTAAGTTATAAGCGTACTCAACAATTTCTTTATCTACATTAAAAGCCAGTGCAATAGCATCTCTTAAAATTCCCTCTGCAATTCCAAGTCTTAATTCTTCAATAATTGTTCTTATTATATATTTTGTTTCCTTTGGCTCTGCAGAATTTAAGAGTTCCAGAATAATATTCAGTTTCTTCTCCTGAGAACTTTTTCCTGTTAAACTTGCAAGTTCTCTTATAGAATAAAAAATCTTTTCAGCACTTAATTTTCTTTTAAACAAAATTGCCTGTCTTTTTCTTTTAACAAGATGTTCAGCAACTAATCCAAGATCACCGGTTTCTTTAAATTCATTTAAAACTTCTTTTTTTGAAAATCCTAATTTTGTCAGAGTTTGAATAACTAATTTATCTGCAATCCCTATTTCTTGTTCTTCGCTTTCAAGAAAAATTTTTCCCTGAAGCATTGGAATTGCAATTTTTAATTCTTCGCTGTTCAGATTTTTTATAAAATTTGCAACAATCTCCGTTTTCTCCAACTTTTTTGTTGTTGCTGAAAGTTTCTCATAAACATCAACAAGTTTGCTGTATTCCATATTTAAATTTGTTAGAGATTTTTTATTTATACTTCTGGATTTAAATCTTTTTCTGAAAGGTTATTTATATGGAGTTAATAGAGAGGGTGAAAGGAATTCTTGAGAAGTATTATATTTGCGATGAATGTTTAGGGAGACAATTTCACAACATGAAAGAAATTGGTGAGAAGTTAATAGACATTATTGAGTTTTTGAGTTAAACAACAACACCTTTGTAAGAACTAATAGCTTTAAATAATTATATTTATCAATTATGGGACCAAAATATAAAGAAAAAATTGAGATAGATGGTTGTCATGGATTTGGTTTTGTGACTTATAAAAATTCAAACCAAAAAAGTTATCAAAGTGCAAGAGGAG
This sequence comes from Candidatus Aenigmatarchaeota archaeon, assembly GCA_003663355.1. Classification (GTDB taxonomy): domain Archaea; phylum Aenigmatarchaeota; class Aenigmatarchaeia; order QMZS01; family QMZS01; genus QMZS01. The sequence goes on along the minus strand of QMZV01000013.1, from coordinate 11,830 downwards.
ATTATGAGAGAAAACCTGTATCTACCAGAGGAGAAAGAGAAGATATAATAGCATTTTTGGAGAGAATTGCGAAAGAGGTTAGGGAAGACCCTGAAGTTGCAGCGCGAGCAGAAGAATTACAGCGGGAAAGTGTTTTGACCGAGGAGGAGCTAAAAAGAAGAATCACAATTTAGACAGAAGAATGTAGAAAAAAATTTGTTTTAGTTTTAGGTTTCTTTTTTTCTAAAAAATAAGTTGTTCTTATGGACTTGGCAGAAAGAGTAAAAGAAATTCTAGAGAAGTATTATATTTGCGATGAATGTTTAGGGAGACAATTTCACAACATAATTCCGAAAATTAGAAACAGAGAGAAGGGAAGAATCTTAAGAACTTTTGTTCTGTTCAGTTATTTGCATAACAAAGAAGAAGTAAAAATAAAGAAAGAGGGAGAGTGTTATCTCTGCAAAAACATGTTTAATAAAATAGATTTTTATTTAAATGAAATAAAGAAGAGATTAAAAGATTACGAATATAATAGTTTTTTAATTGGTTCAAAAATTCCTAAAGAGTTGATTTCTAGAGAAGAAGAATTCTGGGATGAAAATGGTGTTGATTTCTGCGAAGCCATGAAATCAAGTTTCAATAGAGAAATTGGTTACAGATTGAGAAAAGAAACAAAGAAAAAAATAAAGTTTGAAAATCCAGATATAATGATTGTCGTTGATCCTGAAAAAAATGAGATTGATTTGCAAATCTCTCCGCTTTATATTAAAGGGAGTTATAAAAAGAAGACAAAAAAAGGAAAGGTACAAAAACTCATTGAAAATACCTTGGTTAAAAAAAGTTCAGCAAGCGAATCAATCTTTTATTCTATAGGAAGGCTTGAGCAAAATGTAATAACAAGTTGTTATCGGCCTTTCATTATAATGCTTAAAAATCCAAAGAAAAGAAAACTTGGATTGAAAAAAATAAAACAAGAGATAAATAAGTCCAAGTCAATTTCTGTTTCAAATCTGAGTTATTCAAATAAAGATTCTCTTGATGAAATGAAAAATGAAAAAATAACAGCTTCTTATTTAGCAACTCTTGAGTTTAATAAAAAATTTGGAAAAGAAGAATTTAAAGAAATCAGAAAAAAATTAATAAGTTTAAGGAATAAAAGAGTTTTGCAGTTTTTAAAGAAAAAAACCAGAAAACCTTATATTAGGAGATTGAAGGTGAAAGTAAGCGGAAGAAAGTTAATAATTGATGTTGAGAGCACTGTTGGTTTTTCAATCAATTCTTTTTTGAAAGGAAAAATAAAAAAATTAATTGGCAAAGATTTCAAGATTAAAGAAATTATTTTAAAAAATTACAGAAAAATGAAAAGTCATGAGATGTACTCTTAATTTTCTAATTCTCTCTTAAATCTCCTCAATGTGTTTAGCAATTGATCTGGTCTGACTTTTAGAAATTCTGCTGTTTCCCTCAAAATTTTCAGTTTTTTTTGCATAATTGTATTATTACTTTTTAACTGTTTCTTATTCTAATTATTATATAGTAGAAAATATATATTCTATCACCGAAAATTATTTATAGTTTAAAATTATTATTATATTGTGGTGAAAATGGTTGAAGAGAAACCAATTGGGCAAAGAATACTTGAAGGAGTCCCAATGGGTGGAAGTGATTTATTTAGCAATTTTATGGCATTATTTTTTGATCCTGTAATGAGTTTTTGTGAAGGAGCTGAGATATGGGACATCAAAACTGAGAGAACTAAATGGTCAGATATGCAAAACGCATATGAAAAATCTAATGCTTGGTATGGATATAATATAAAAGTGGACTGGCAACCGAAATTCCCTGAAAGACCTCTAATTCCAGAAAAACCAAAAAAACCAGAATATTCAGGAATTGGAGAAACTTCTTTAATAAATAGTTATTGGATTGGAGACAAAATAGAAGCTGAGGCTAAAAGAATAGGAATATATAATCACTATAAAGAGGAATTAAAAGGTTATAAGGATAATTTAGATAAAATTTTAGAGTCTCTACCTCTTGGAGAACAAAAGAAATTAAGAAAATATACCCTACAAAAACCTTTCAATTATATAGGGTAACTAATACAAAATACATTTGGCTTGTAAATTATCTAAAAATTAATTGATAACTATTATATAGTAGAAAATATATATTCTGTCACCGAAAACTATAAATACTTTAAATACATTATATATTAGTGGTGAAAATGTTGGATGGAATAAAAAAAAGATGGAATGACAGAAAACAAAAAAAAGAAGAGATAGCAATAGAAGAAAAAGTCTTTAGAGATGCGATAGTGGATATAGCAAAAGCAAAAGACTTTGATGGAGTGAAAGTGATGTACGCTACAAGAAATATAGAAGCGGGATTAGCAAGAGATTTAGGTCTTACCAGTAAAGAAGATGGAAGATATGTTCTTAACAAAGTAAATAACATAGGATCTGCTTTGGTGGAAGTTGAAAGAGCTAGAAAAGTAGCCGAAGGAATAAATAATCCTTTGATAGAAATGTATGCACTGGATAACTTGCTTGCAATAGGTTGTAACTATGGAATAGCAGCTGCTTCAGTTGCGAATACAACAGGATTTGTAAGTGATGAAGCCTACAATAGCATAGTAAATAGTTTTGAAAAAATTCGTTCTAAAAACTTTTTGGACTATTTAGAAAAATTAAGTGGAATAGGAAAAGAAGAAGGTCCTAAAAAAGAGGAAGAAGAGATAGAAGAACTACCAGCTACTCCAGAAAATACAACTAAAACATTCTCACAGATATATAAACAATGTAAAAAAACAGGTAAAGAAGATAAGAGGTACAGAGATGATTTATACCAACTGGTAGACTCTATAGCTAAAGATGCAGGTAAAGGAAAGTTCACAGCAAAAAACTTGTGGCCTAAAGAAAAACCAGATAGTGATGAATTTGGAGACGAGCTTAGCTATGAATTATTTACTGTAAAATCCAAAAGAGATAAAAAAACAGGAGAAATACTACACTTATATGAACCTAAGCTTGAAAAGGATTTTGCAGTAACTTCAGGAGAATATGTAAGTGATGACAACGGAGAAAAAAATTATCCTACAGGAAGTAAAGAAGATTATCAAGTAGACATACCAGAAAAAATAAATCTCAATGGAAAGAGTTATGATTTTCAATCTGGACGTATAACGGTAAAAGAAAAGGATGGAATCAAAGAAAAAGATATAATAGCTATTGGTAAATACATTGATGGAAAAAGGGAACTTGTGCCTGAGTACATAGCAGATTTTTCAGAAGTTGTAAAGAAAATGGAAAAAGGATACAATATAAATAAAGCAATAGAAGAACTTGCAGAACCTTTTAAATAAATAATTTTGTTTTTTAATTTTTTATAATTTTAGAAAAAAGATAACTTTATCAAAATTTCAAATTTTTATTCCTATCTTTTTTATTTCGTCTTCTAAATCCTTACTTAAACCTTTTTTTTCTTTAAGATCTGTGGCTGCATTTATTATATTCCATCTTACCTCTTTTTCTCTTTCTTCAGCTTCTATTAATAAACGTTCATATCTCTTTTTTTCATCATCACTGGCTGAAGACGCTTTTTTAGTTAATTCTACAATTTCATTTTCTATTGTATTATAAAGTGCTATTAACTTTCTCAAATCTTTCTCTGAAGGTATTTTTTCTTTTAATTTTTTGTACAATTTCCCAGCTCCTTTAAAACCAGCAGAAGCCCATTCTCTTGAAACAAGTCTCTCAACAAAAAATCCCGCCATCAAAAGGATTATCATCAGGAACAGATAACTATAAGCGAATGGTGCGAACACAGAGTATAATCCTGAATAAACAACAACAATATACATAACTATTGAGAGCAGTCCTTTAAGTTTTGAGTTAAAGCCTCTAAGAACAAAACCAACGGCAAAGTACAGAAACAGAATCAAAATCACAGAAGGAACAAGCAAATACTCAATTAATAATTTATCAATTGGCATTGAATAACAACTTGCTCCTAATTTGAACAAAGTGCAAAGGATTTCTTGAATAGCCATAATTAATAATTATTTAAATATAAAAATTAAACTTTTTTTTCTAATATATTTAAAATCTTTATATTAATCTTTATATATATACATTAAGTTAATAAATTATGGTAAGCAAAACAGAAATGTTAAAGGCAATACCAAAAGTAAAATTAGAATCAGCAGTGAGAAAGAAAAGGAAAAAAGTTGCAAAAAGTTGGAATAAAGAAAAACTTGCTGAACAACTTTCCTTTGATGAAATAAGAAAACTTTACGCAGGTTTGAAAGCAAAAGTTAAACCAACAAAGAAAAAAGTTAGCAAGAAAAAAACAACAAAGAAAGTTGTTAAGAAAAAAACAACAAAGAGAAAAGTTAAAAGAAGAAGATAATTTTTAGTTTTTTATTATTTTTTTGTATTGAGAGAGAGTAATTTAGATAATTAAGAAACAAAATTCTAAAAAATAAAATTAATCACATACACCTTTTGTATCATTCCATGTCTTACTTGGAGGACAGCAATGTCCGCTACTACATATCCAATTTGAAGTATAAGTTGTCTTACAATCTTCATCTTCACCACAAGTTACTCCTTCTCTTATAATTACATTACAACATTTATTTCTACACCAATATACTGTTACATCAGGGTCATTAAACTTTTCTCTACATACTTTTAATAAGCTATCTGGTACTTTATCACCATCTATATCGATTCCTGTATTTATTGTAGATACTTTGTCTGGATTACAATCATAAGCATCTTTTAGAGTAGCACAACCTTTGTTCCATGCATTTTCTACGTTACTAGAGGTTATAGGGCTACTACCGATACCAAAAAATGCTGCAAGCATCAATAAAACCATTACTGCCAAGGCAATTATGATTACTGAATTCACAGGCAAGCTAATACCTTTCATTCTCATAATTTGATTTATTTAAATTATATATATAAGTTGTTTAATAGCTTTAAACTGTTTGATAATTATGGATAAAAACTCAATAAAAACTGGTGATTTTATTGTTATTTTGAAGGATAAAGAAAAGTGGGAAGGAAAGGTTGTGCAAGTTTTTGAAAATATGGTAACATTGAAATTAAATTCCGGATATAATGTTGGAATTAAGATTGATGAAGGAACAAAGATTAAAAAACTTTGGGAAGAGAAAGTAAAGAAACACAGGCCGGTGAAATTTGAATTAAAGTTCAGTAAAAGCAAGCCATTAGTTTCTGTCCTTGCTGCTGGAGGAACAATAGCTTCTTCTATTGATTATAGAACAGGTGCAATCTCCGCATCTTATTCTGCTTCTCAACTAATTGCTTCTGTCCCCGAATTGGTTAATTTTGCAAATATAAAATCAAGAAAAATTTTGGAGGAGATGAGCGAGAATTTAACTCCAAAACACTGGAAAAAAATTGGCAGAGAAGTTTTTAGAGAATTAAAAGAAAGTGAAGGAATTGTTCTTACTCATGGAACAGATACTTTGAGTTATACCAGTTCAATGCTTTCTTTTATGTTGAGAAATTTGAACAAACCTGTTGTCCTAACCTTTGCGCAGAAAAGTTCTGACAGAGGAAGCAGTGATGCATCAATGAATTTAATTTGCTCAACAATAACGGCAACAAAAAATATTGCGGAAGTTGTTGTTGTTGGACATGGAACAATAAGTGATGATTATTGTTTGATTAACAGGGGGAATAAAGTAAGGAAGATGCACTCCTCGCAGAGAAATTCTTTCAGACCAATAAATTGTTTTCCAATAGGAAAAGTCTGGCCAGATGGCAAAGTGGAATTTTTGAACAAATACAGAAAAAAGGAAGAAGTAAAAGAAGATTGTTATCTTGATGACAAAATTGAAGAGAAAGTTGCAATAATCAAGTTTTATCCTGGGCTTGATTCAGAGATTTTTGATTTTTATGTGGATAAAGGATATAAAGGGATTGTTATAGAAGGGACTGGTTTGGGTCATACAGCCGAAGATCTATTTCCAAAGATTAAGAGAGCAATTGAATCTGGAATTATTGTGGTTATGACAACTCAAACAATTTATGGAAGAGTAAATCCTTATGTTTATTCTTCTGCAAGAGAGATATCTAAATTGGGAGTGATTTATTTGGAAGATTTGCTCACAGAAACGGCTTATACAAAATTGATGTGGGTTCTTGGCCATACTCAAAATGAAAAAGAAGTAAGAGAATTAATGCTGAAAAATCTGGCAGGAGAATTTAATAAAAGATTGCAGCCAACTCAATTTTTATATTAAGTTTTCATTATTTAATTTATGAATTTTATAGAGCAATGCCAAAAAAATCTGAGAAATGTAAAAAAAGATGAACTGGAAACACTGTATGAATCCTTATATCCAGAAAATACATGTGCTATCTACATAGATGGAGAACCTGGAGGAAGGTCTCTTCAAGGATTAAAAATAGGAACAAATGATTTGGGTTTATTGTTTGAAAAAATTAAAATTAATTGTGTTGATGGCAGTCACTCTCCAGGAAGAAATATTGTCGAAATATTTCGAAATTTGGAAAAAGTTTATGATAAATGCAATTATCTTTGTGTTTCGGGGAGCGGTAGTTCTATAACTCCTTACAAGAATTTAATAGAATTAACAGATAAACATACTTTAAATAATACTAGTTTGCATCTAATAACTTCTTGTCCAGATTCTCCAATGGGAAAAATTATACAAGAATATAATGGCAATATAATTAAACTTGAAGGTCGTAAATCAAAAACCAATAATGGTATAGACTATATAAAGGAAGGGATACTTGAAGATAAATTTGAACTTGAAACTGCTGAATTAGCAAGCATAATTACCAGAGGGATTTTGGAAGAAATTGAACCAGAAAGTTTTTATGATTATTACAGAAGTAATCTAAAAGAACTTAATAATACCAGAGACTTAATAAAAAATTTAAAGAAAACCTCAGAATATGAATTATTTTTAGGATACTTATATAATCCTGCAAAAAATTTTTTCTCATGTGGTCAGGGTGTCAGCAATGAAGTTGTTAAAATGAATAATACAAGAATGGGGCATGTTAGACCACTTACTGTTAAAAGAATTGGTCTTGAACCAAGTCCAGATTTAGGAAGTGGGGCAAATAGAAATGTTGTTGTTGGTGAGAGCAACATCAGAAATATGGATAAAAATTCTGTACTCCTTGGAGTTTCTCAATCTGGTACTGGAATAATTGAAAAACATTTGAAGGATGCTAAAAAAGTTGGTGCTGAACGGTTTTTAATAACAAAATATGGAAAAGTAGAAGAAGGGATAAATGAACTTAGATTAGATAGTGAAAATTTTTATGTAGATACATGCTATTTTCTTTCCAGTACTCTTATGGATTTAGGATATAAACTTGTAAAAGAAGGGATAGATATTGATGAAAGTGTATTAAGAGCAATTCATGTTAACGATAAAATACAAAAATAATCTATTACATTTTATTTTATGGACCTGTAGCTCAGTTGGATAGAGCACTTGCCTCCTAAGCAAGGGGTCGCAGGTGAGTTTCTCTGCGAATTCGAGTCCTGCCAGGTCCGTTTTAAAAATGAATTGAAAAGAAAAGGATTTTATAATTATTTATTTGAAAGAATATTTACTTATGAATAAAATAAAAAAGATGGGGGCAAAAAGAAAAGTTGATAAAACAGTAAATTTAAGAAAATTCAAAAGGATTATAGTTCCTGTGCTTAAAAGAAATAATGTGGTAAGAGCAGGAATATTTGGGTCTTTTGCAAGGGGAGAAGCTAAGAAAAAAAGTGATATTGATATTTTGGTTGAGATAAAAGCAAAGAAATTTAGTCTGCTCAATTTGGTTAGTCTTGAAAGAGAACTTGAAGAACATATTGGTAGAAAAGTTGATCTTGTTGAATATTCAACAATTCATCCTCGGTTGAAGGACCAAATACTAAAAGAAGAAGTGAAAATATTATGAAAAAAGATGCAACAATATTTCTGGAAGACATTCTGAAAAATATTGAGTTAATAGAGAAATTTATCAAGAACATAGAAAATTTTAGGAGGGATACCAAAACACAAGATTTTGCTATTTAGAAACTCATAAATGTAAACAAAAATAATCCACAATGAAAATATTGAAAAGAGATAAAGAGGGAATAACAATAATTCCAGAGAACTTAAATGATTTGTGGTTTCTTTATAATAGAATAGACAATTCGGTAATTGAGCAGAAAACTTTAAGGACAAAATCAATTAGCAGAGGTGGTGAGATTGTAAAAGGGAAAAAAGTGCCCCAGATTGTTGCAATAAAAATTGAGAAAAAGAAGTGGGAAAGAAATAAAATAAGGGTGACTGGAAAAATTGTTTCTGAAAAGGATAAAAATAAATATCACTCTTTTAATTTGGAGATAGATAAGAAACTTGTCATTTTTACAGAGAATCATTTTTTCAAATTAAAGCCAAAAGAAGAGAATTATGAAATCTTAATTTGTCTGATTGACAAGAAATTGGCAGATTTAAGAATTTATAAATCTGGAAAACTCAGAGAAGTAAAGAAAATAAATTCAAAGGGAAGGGAAAATGAATTCTATAAAGAAGTTGCAAATATTTTAAAAAAAGAGAATAGGAAAATTTTATTAGCAGGTCCAGGAAATACAAAAGATAAGGTCGCAAAATTGCTAAATAAAGAAATCGTAATTGACAATTTATCTTCTAGTGGAGAAAAAGGATTTAAAGAATTGCTAAAAAGAGGGAGTATCAGAAAAATTATAGAAAAACTGAGAGATGAACAGGAAGAGAAAACAGTTAAAAAATTTCTTGTTGAAATAAAGAAAAACCAAAACAAAGTCTGCTATGGTTCATCTGTTGAAACACAAATTGAAAGAATAAAAGAGATTTTGGTTTTAAGCAGTTTGGTTCCAAAATATGAAAAAATTTTGTTTGAAGCGGAAAAAAATGGGACAAAAATATATATTGTAGATGATGAGAAAGAATATTGCAGAGAGATAAGAGTTTTTGAGATTATTGGAATTTGCTGGTATTAAGCAATTCTGTAATTATTCTGTAATGTGCAAGTAGTAGTATTTAAAGTTTTTTAACAGAATAAATAATGGAAGTATATAAAGAAGAGTTTATTGATTTTTTATTGAGAAAAAGCGCATTAGAAATTGGTGAATTTAAATTAAAAAGTGGCAGAATATCTCCATATTTTATAAATACTGGTGTATTTGATGATGGTGAAAGTATTGCAGAGCTAGGATATTTTTATTCAAGTACAATAGTTGATAATTTTCGAAAGGAGGATTATGATATTATATTTGGGCCTGCATATAAAGGAATTCCTCTGGCAGTAGCTACAGTAATTGGTTTGCTTGGATACTTTGATATAAATAAAGGTTATTCATTTAATAGAAAAGAACCGAAAGGTTACGGCGAAGCAACAAAACAAGATAAACAAAACTGGATTGTTGGTAAAATTAAGGATGGTGATAGAATTCTAATGGTAGATGATGTGCTTACAACAGGCCATACAAAATATGAAGCTATTGACTTGTTAAAAAGCGTTGCCGACGACCTTAGGTTTGTTGGTTTAGTTATTGCAGTTGACAGAAAAGAAGTTGGAACAGATGGAATAAATGCAGTAAAGCAATTTGAACAAAAAACAGGGATTCCTGTTAGGCCAATTGTAGATATACTTGAAATAAAAACTTATTTGTCTAAGGAAGGAAAAATTTCTGAAGCAGAGTTAAAAGGAATTGACGATTATTTAAAAAAATATGGAAATGAAGAGGTGAAAAGATGGGTAAAATAATTGATTGGGATAAAAGTATAATACCTGCTTGCGATGTGCCATTAGAGGTTTATGAAAGGATTTTGGAAAATACAGGAGACCTAGATAAAATAGGTGGATATAAAATTGGTATTGCTCTAGCACTCAATTATGGTTTATCACATATTGTAAAAGTAGCAAAAGAATATACAGACAAACCAATAATTTACGACCATCAAAAAGCAGGGACAGACATTCCAGACATGGGCAAGAAGTTTATGGATGTTTGCAAAAAAGCGGGCGTAGATGCCGTTATTTTATTTCCACAATCAGGACCAGAAACAGAAAAGGCATGGATTGAAGCAGCAAAGGAAGAAGATTTGGGGGTAATTGTTGGTGGATTAATGACTCATCCTAAGTATGTTAGAAGTGAAGGCGGTTATTTAGCAGATGAAGCAGTAATAGAGATGTATTTGAATGCTGCAGATTTAGAAGTTACCGATTTTGTAGTTCCTGGCAACAGGCCAGATGATATAAAAAGGATAAAAGAGGCATTAGAAGAGAGAGGAATTTCTCCAACGTTCTATGCTCCGGGATTTGTAGCACAGGGCGGAGAAATATCAGATGCCGCAAAAGTTGCTGGAAATAGTTGGCATGCAATTGTTGGGAGGGGAATTTATAACCGAGAAGATATAAAACAAGCTGCATTAGAATATACGAGCAAACTTTAATTTTTAATTTTAAAGTATATGTTTCACAACAAAATCAAAAAAAATAAAAATACTAAATTATTTCTTTTTTGTCTTCTTTGATTTCTTCTTTGCTTTTTCCGTTTTCTTTTCTCTCACAGCATCTTTAATCTCTTCTATTTCTACCCATATAACAAGTAGTCCTAAAAGGATTAGAATGATGCCAACTGAACCAACAAGGAGTATTAAAAGTGCTTTTAAAGAATTTACTCCAATTACTTCAAAAGCATCGCTGAACCAGTACCATGCTACTCCTGCTATTAGCACCAATAAACCAATCACTAATTTTACTACAGAGTTCATTATAATATATAAATTTAATAGTTTTATAATGGTATTTACAAAATATATTAGGGAAATATGGAAGAGGCCAAAAGAAAATGAAATTTACAGAGAAAGATTAATAAATTTCAGGAAGGAAGGGACAATTACAAAAATTCCAAAACCAACCAGATTAGACAGGGCTAAAGCTTTGGGTTATAAAGCAAAGCAAGGATTTGTTGTTGTAAGAGTGAGAATTAAAAAAGGGACAAGAGTAAGAAAAAGAATAACAAAAGGAAGGAAACCTTCAAAGATAGGAACAAGAATTCCGGCAAAAAAAAGCAAGCAGTTTATTGCTGAGGAGAGGGTTGCAAGAAAATTCAAAAATTTGGAAGTTTTGAATTCTTACTGGGTTGGGGAAGATGGAAAAAGCAAGTGGTATGAAGTTATTTTGGTTGATAAAAATCATACACAAATAAAAAATGATAAAGATATTAACTGGATTCTTGAGAAACAGCATAAAGGGAGAGTTTTCAGAGGATTAACTTCTGCTGGAAAAAAATCCAGAGGTTTGAGAAATAAAGGAAAAGGTGCAGAGAAAATCAGACCAAGCATTAGAGCAAAAGGAGGGAAAGGAAAATAATTATTAATTAGTGCTTCCAAAACCTCCCCTGCTGTTTTTGTTAAATATTTTTATATTATAAACTTTCTTTATCTCTGGTTTCTCAAATTTCAAAAAAACAATCTGTCCTATTCTCTCTCCTTTTTTAATTACAACTTCTTTTTCTCCGATATTATAAAGATTTAGTTTTATTGAATCCTCTTTCCCGCAATAATCCAAATCGATAATTCCAACAGAATTCAGCATTATTAAGTTTTTCTTGATCGGAAGAGAACTTCTGACAAATACAGCGGGAAATATATCCTTTCTGTTTAGTTTTACTATTACTCCAGTATCTATCAGTTTACTAGTTTTCGGAAGAATTTTAACAGTTTCAATTGAGCAAATATCGTAACCAATTGAATCTCTTGTTTTATATCCTACATCCTCTATACCTTCCGGTATATAAATTA
>QMZV01000012.1 GCA_003663355.1 Candidatus Aenigmatarchaeota archaeon | reverse complement strand
CAGATTATCTCCGTATCTGTTTCTGATTTAAATTTATGCCCTCTACTTAATAAACTATTTTTCAATTCCTGGAAATTTTCTATTATTCCATTATGCACAACCACTATTTCACTATTTTCATTTGCATGCGGATGTGCATTCTCTTTTGAAACTTTGCCTGTTGTTGCCCACCTGGAATGCCCGACTCCACAATTGCTTTTAATATCAGGGAATTCTTTAACTTTCTCAAAATCTCCAACATCCTTTATAATTTCAATTTTATCCCTTATTTTTAAACCAAAACCCCAGGAATCATAACCCCTGTAATTCAGTTTTTTCAAACCTTTTTTTAATATCGGAATAGCGTTATTATTTCCGATATATCCAAATATTCCGCACATATTTAATCAATTAAATAAAGCTTTAAATAATTTTGTATTACTATGTATTACTATTATAATATTATTTAGTGGTGAATTAAAACCCAATTAAACTGCTTTGCCCAACATAAAGATCATTTTTACTGTATCCAAGAACTCTAAGAATTCTAAGTGCGGCAGGAATAACTTGATTGTTTATGTAATAATCAGCATCATAGTTTTTTGCTTCTTCATACCATTTTGCTTTCTCAGAAATTGTTTTTCCATCCTTTGTTATAATATATTGAATAATTGTTCCCCTATTAATTTTAATTCCTGTTTTTTCTAAATCTCTCGCAACCTTCACATGAGGTGCAATTGTACCATATTCCTTAAGTTTTTTTGTCAACTGCCTGCTTATAATTAATTTTTCTTTTTCTATATTTCCTTTTTTAATCTTTTTTATAATTTCTTTGACAAATTGAATAGCTTCTTCTTTTTTGTTGTTTAAGACAAATTCTAAAACTTTTTCTTGAGTTTCTTTTGCAATATCGCTCCAATCTCCTCTTACAAATTCAAAACCTTTGATTTCTATATTACCTTTCTCATCAATTAAAGCATATCTTTTTTTAGTGCCTCTTTCAGCTCCGCCAACAAAAATTCCTCTTTTATAGAAACCTTCATACTCTAATTCCATTATTTTTGGCAGTTCTTTGTTAATTTCTTCAAGGAATTTTTTTACTTTCTCTTTTTCACCAACTAACATCGTAGAATCTGTGTTGTGAACAAGAACTAAACCTTCGGCATCAGCAAAATTATGATATTTTTCTACTTCTATATCATATACAAAATTTTTTGTAGGCTTCACAAGTTCTATTTTATTTACCTTTGCCAGAGAAAAATCCTCAAATTCATATTTTTTATTTTTGGATGCTGTCAGTCTTAGATTAGATATTTTTGGTTTATCTTTTCTGTAACCCCAAGCCACTGTATTTATTTTTCTTCCAAAGGAGTTCTTTCCAAAATTTATTGATTTTAAAAGTAGATGAACTCCTATCGCCAAATCTTTACTGTTCGTAGTAAACCTAAAATAGTTTGATTTATACCCTCTTCCCCAATCTTTCTCATTACTCCCATCGCTATCAAAATAACCTTTCAAGAAACTTTTCTTTAACTTTTCGTCACCATTAAGAATAATATCAGGCACTTTTTTATTATTACATCCTTTTCCCATTCCAAAACCTTCAACAAAAAGAGCAACTAATGTTTTATTTTGGACCCTATAATAATACATTTTATTTCCTGTTCTTTTATCTATACTTTCTATTATTTTAAGATTTTTGTTAAGAATTCTGTCAAAAAATTTTTTAACTTTTATAATATACTTTTTGTTGCTACTTCCAAAAGAAAGCATAGATTTTCTACCAATAGTAGCAGAACCATCTCCACAATAATAACCAATTATCCATGCAAGGTCTTCATCAATTTTCCAAAATCTTGGAATTCTCCCTGTTCTTCCATATTTAAATCCAATATATTTGTATTCATCTTTTATCTTATCAATACTTATTTTTTTATCTTTATGTTTGCTGTACACATGTTCTCTCAACCATTTATATCTTTTTTTACAATAAGGACAAATACCTTCCTTAGAAATAACAAGATTGTCTTTATAACCATAGAGTTCTGATCTATAATTTAGTTTCGCTATGTCTATTATAGAATTTACTTTAAATTTTTGATTTGCAGGTATTTTTGAAAGAGATATTAAAAAATCTCCTTCTTTTAGTTTAGAAGAATCCGTTAAAATAATTTTGCCATTTTCATATTTATATAAAGAGTGCTGAGGTGTTACTATTGTTTGTCCTCTGGTAGTTGTAATTTTAACTAATTTACCTTTTTCTTTATAATCATAAGGTTTTCGTATTACTCTTTTTATTTTACTAAAATTTACTTTTTGGGTTTTTAAATCAAAAGTAAGAGTCTTATAGTTATTCCAATTCAATTCTGCTAATTCACCTATCTTTATAATTTTAATTTTTCCTTCATTATCCTTGACAATAATTCTTCTAGAATAATCAAGACTATCTCCGTACACAACTTTAAATCCGCTTTTTTCAGCTTTTTCAATTGTTTCTTTAATATATTTTCTTCCTAAAGCAGTTATTGACTCTGCGCATTCCAAGCAATACCAGCGAGCAGCAAAAAAACCTAAATATCCATAAGTTGAGTTTGCAAGTAATTTCAATGCTTTCTCATTTACTCCTTTACCTTGTTTTTTCTTTATCTCCATCCTTTTTTTTATTAAATTATCAACAATATCTACAATAAAACCCTTTCTTTTTTGAGTAAATTTATTCACCTTTCCATTAATTTTTACTTCTAATTCACCATTTTCATCTAAAGTGTCTGGAGAGATATTATGAGAAACTAAAATTGAAGGATACAGAGATTTGAAATCCAAAACATGAATGCCTTCATAAATACCGGGTTTTGGCTCATGTACATAACCGCCAATATAAGTTTGTTCTCTTCTTTTCTCTAATTCTTTATCTGTTGGTTTGTTATTAATCAAAATACCTTTCCTAACAGATTCCTTAATTAAATAATTTTCAACTAATTGCGAGAATCCGCTCCTTGTTACATCATACAAATCCAAACCAATTAAATTTGAAAATCTATATTCTAATGGCAAGACCTTTTCTCCAACCAAGTAAGTTATTTTGCAATCTTGCAAATTATAATTTAAAATCTCATCTATTTTTTTAATATCTCCAGAATCCCAAATATCTTTACCTAAGTTGTTTTCATAAAGTTTCAACTCATCTTTACCTTCTCCAATAAAGAACTTTGCAACCTCATCTAACTTAAAGCTTTTTGTTTTTATTTCAGCAGACAAATGCTTAGAAACTATGTTATATAAATCAACATGTAAACAATTCTTAAAATTAGCACCTCTTCTACTCAACACAACAGGATGTTGCAATTTTAATTCTTCTGCTCTTATTTTTAGAAAAGGCAAATCAAAATTATCCCCGTTATAAGAGAGAAGAATATCAAATTCATCTATTGATTCAAAAAATTTTTTTATCATTTCTTTTTCATCTTTTAGAACAACGGCTTCTTTTAAGTTTGATGGTTTCCAAGTAAAAACAATCTTTTTATCTCTTGAATAAATTCCGATGCAGATGATTTTATTTTCTTTTGCATCAAAACTCGGCTTATAAATTTCAATATCAAATGCCGCAACATTTGGATTATATAATTTTCCTTCTTGCTTTTTTAATTCATTATTTTCAATTTTGTAAGGACTTAAAAATGAAATTTGTTTATCTATGCAATATCTTTTTGCAAAAGGAATATCATATTCTCTTTTGTGCAAAACTCCTTTTGTGTGCCTTACCTCTTCTTTCAAGAGAGAAACATCCCTTGGCAGATAACAGAAAATTTTTAGAACTTTCAATTTCTTGTTTATCTCTATTCTTTCAACAATTTCAACTCTTTTTATTTTTATTTTTTCTTCATTGTGCTTTACAACAAGATTTTCAATTCTTTTTTTAATTTCTTCAATTTTATCCTGTTCCGGAATTGCATAAAAATAGGGCTCAAAATTTTTGTCTTCAAAAACAATTTTTTCCCCTTTCTCATTTCTTCCAAAGATTTTTATTATTGGTTTTTTGTTTAAAATTTCGTAATCAGCATAAAGAGGATAGAACATAATTTTATCCATCTAAATTAATAGATTTTGAAAGATAAACTATAAATAGTTTTAATATATTATATATTAGTGGTGAAGATGGACGAGAATGAAGAGGAAATTAAATATAAGACTCTTGGAAAAAATGGTGAAGTTTTATATGAAAAACCACTAAGCCCTTATAATTATGATTTAAGAGGGGATATAAGTTCCAAAGAATTAGCAAATAGGTATATAGAAAACTTTAAGAAAAAATGGAAAGCTAGAACCTTAAAGCCAGGAGATATACTGGATTTTTTCTCAGCCAAAAAGTTTGCAAGAGACTCAGGATGGGATGATATGCTAACAGAGATCGAGGAAATAGAAAAGGAGTACTATGAGGATTGTTTGGATATATCAGAAGTAATTGAGAAAAAAATGAGGAGCGGAAGAAAAAAAGGGAGAGAAGAAGCAGAGGATATGTTAAACAGGATTTATAAGTTTGCTGAAGCAAATAAGATTGATCCAAATTCACCAGAAATAAAAATTCAAATAGGATTATTGGAAATGGAAATGGGTTTATGATCTTATGATTATTCCCTTTTTTCTCGTTTCTTCCAAAGATTTTGAACATTAATAGATTTTGAAAGATAAACTACAAATAGTTTTAATACATTATATATTAGTGGTGAAGATGGATGGAGAGGGAACTAAGATTAAAGAATATCTTAGAAGTAATATTGGTAAAGAAGTTAAAGTAGAATATGTTCAATATGGAACTCTTAATAAAATAGAGGGTAAATTAAGAGATGTTGGAGAATGTGGAATAGGGATTGGAAAAACGAATTTTTATCACGTATAATTCCTTTTATTGGATATGGGACAGCAATTCAAGAAATTCGTGGAAAAAATGGTGAAGTTTTATATAAAAATCCATCAATCCCTGATAATTATGATTTAAGGGAAGAGAAAGATATAGATCAACTCAAAAGTCTGTCTTTTGGTCGTGAAATCATAATTTAAGAAATAAAGAATGAAAGAAAAAGTTTATACGAACGAATGTGAGGATTGAGTTTTAGTGCAACGTTAGGTGAAGCCCAAAAACTCAAAGTCGCGATGGCATCGAAATTATATACTAAAAAATATATCTTAAAAAGAATTAAAATTAAGGTCTTCCTCTTTCAGAACTTATACCACTTCCAGCACTGGAACTAGATGAACCGCTATCTATGGTTGGAATAGTTGGTGTTTCAGGAATTTCTACTTCAATTTCTTCTGGTTCTTCTTTAGGAATTGTTGCAGGTGTTTTCTCTTTAACAATTGAAGGTATCTTTTCCTTAACTTTTTCTGGAATAAAAGGCTCTTCAGGTATTTCTCCTAGAGCTCCTTTTTCTTTTAATGCTTCAACCACTTTTTCTCTTTCCTTAATTGAAACATCCATTGCTTTCTCAATTGCTTGCTTTGCCTGCTCTGGAACTTTTTCATGAACTTCTGATAAAATTTCTAGATGAGTGGATGTTGCTTCTGCAACAAGTTGCTCAACCTTTGTAGTGTTGTTGCCTAAATCTTTAGCAATTTCTGCAATCTTGAATGATTTGTTTATTCTCCATTCATATTCCTTAATCAAATCTTCAACATCTTCAACTTTTCCATTGTCAGCTTTTTCTTGCGCTTTTTCTAATATTTTTTCAGCAATCCTGAACTGAATTTCTGCTGCTTTTTCTGGTTGAGATTTTTCCAAAATATTTAATGCTTCTTCATTTCCTCTTTTAGAAGAAGTTATAGCTCTTTGTATTGATGGTTTTGCCTGCTCCGGAACTTTCTCTAAAACATTCTCTAAAACATCCACATGTATTGAGGTTGCAACAGCAACAAGTTCTGTCACTTTTGTAACATTTTTTCCAAGCTGCTGCGCAGTTTTTGATATTTCATTTGTTTTTTCTAAATTATCTTCATATTCTTCAATCAAATCATCTACAAATTCTGACTTTCCTTTTTCAGCCATTTCTTTGGCTTCTGCTAATCTTAATTCTGCGTATTTTAAATACTTTTCTGCTTTTTCTACATCATCAAATGTGAAGAATAAATCTATGCCTTCAAAGAATCTTTTAAATCCATAAATCCATGAATCTGGAGTTATCCCTGCTGCTGGCAACCCTCTCTTAAAAGCAGGAGGCAATTCTATCTTCTTTCTCTTTTCAAAACCTGGTGGCGTTTCCTTTGTTTTATTTTCTTCTGTTTCATTTTTTGGCTCTTTGGTTGCGTTAGCTACATAAATATAAGCTTCATAGGCATCAACTCTACCCGCTCCCTGCGTATTTTCATCTAATCCTAAATCAAGAGCAGTTGTTTTTAAAGCTTCTTTTACTTCATCTGGTTTTAGTGAAGGATCTGCTTCTAATAATAAAGCAGCAACTCCAGAAACATGTGGCGTTGACATACTTGTTCCAGACAACGATTTGAATGAATTATCTTTCCATGTTGAAGTTATCCCTACACCAGGAGCAACCAAATCTGGTTTTACTCTTCCATCATCTGTTGGTCCTCTCGAACTCCAGCTTGGAACATTATCATTCTCATCAACTGCACCAACAGTTATTCCTTTTTTTGAACAGCCAGGAGAAGTTATTGTTCCTGCATCAGGACCAGAGTTTCCAGCAGCAACCACTACAACAACGCCTTTATTTACAGCTTTATCAACTGCTTGTGAAATAGCATCTGTTCCGTCACAAGGATCTACTTCAGCACCTAAACTCATGCTGATAATTTCCGCACCATTATCAACACTCCACTCAATACCTTTAATAACATCAGAGCCATAACCAGAACCATCTTTGTTTAAAACTTTAACATTAAATAAATCGGCATCATAAGCTACTCCTCTGTAAGTTGAGTCAGTTGAAGCAATTATGCCTGCAACATGTGTGCCATGACCATTTAAATCGTCTGTTCCCTCCCCCGTATAATCCACTTCTTTTTCAATTGTTAAAGATGGGTGTTCATCATGTATTCCCGTATCAAGGACAGCAACATCTACATTCTTTCCAGTTATACCAGCTTCCCAGACTTTGTCTGCTTGAATTTGTGGAATGCTTTTATCAAGAACTAATTTTACTTTGTAATCTGGTTCAACCAATTTAACAAACGCTCTTTTTGCTATTTTGTCTGCTGCCTGAGCCGGAACTTGTGCAGCAACTGCATCAATTATTGTATATTGATATTTTATGCTTGCTCCGTCTGATTTGATAATGCTAATGTCTGCTGGTGTTGGTTTTTCATGGAATAGAATTATTACATAGACTTTTTCATCTGCTGGTATTTCAGAGATAATATCTGATAAATCTGGCTTAAGTTCGCCTGCTGCAACAAGTGGAGAAAATGCTATCAAAAAGATCATCAAAGACAATAAACAGGCTTTTTTCATTTTTTTACACCTCATAATTAATTTATATTCTTTAAATAGAAAAAACAAGAAATAATTTGAAGAAAATATATCTAACTCTAACAAACTATTTAGATTATAACAGTGTAATAATTAACACTCTTAATTTGCTGACAGAATTTTAAAAATAAAGTTTCCTCTAGGGATAATAAATTTTCTGAGAATTAATTTTATGAATTTAAAGGAATTGCAAGAATTTTTAAAAACAGGAAAGAATTTAAATACTCTTCCAGAATCTTTCTCAATTATTGTTAATGAAAGAAAATTTGAGTTTAAAAGAGAAAAAAAAGAAAAACAAAAATTTGTAAAGTATCCAAGAGAAAAGTTAATGGAAGAAATAAAATGGCCCCAGAATTCTGGGACTTATGATATTGGAGATGTCGCAAATCCGGTTGTTTTGATTTGCCCCTCCCAAGACAGAGAATTGCAGGAACATGCAATTAGCGCTGGAGTTTGTGCAACAGGTCCTTGTCTAACTCCGAGAGGAGTTGAACTTCTGATAACAAATATTATTTCAAACCCAAACATAAGATATATAATTCTTGCTGGAAGAGATTCCGGTCATTTAACAGCAGACCTAATTGAAAATCTTGTTTTAAATGGAATTGATGAAAATAAAAAAGTAATAGGAACAAAATGTCCATCTTTTCCATACCTGCCAAATTTACCTTTAGATGCTATTGAAAGATTTAGAGAGCAAGTAGAAGTTATAAATTTAATTGGTATTTTTGATCCTACTTTAATAACATTGATCGTCAGGCTTTGCTTACAGGAACCAGAAAATGCTTACAAAATGAATTATGAAACTTCTTCTCTGTCAAAATTTTCAAAAAAATCAGCAACCATTACTTTATTTGATAAAGGCGCAATAGAAAAAGAACCAATTGTTTTATCATATTCTCTTGTTGATTTGCAATCATTGCCTTATGAATCAACATCAACAATAGGAACAACAATTTATTCATCCACTGTTGAAGAAGCACACAGGGTTTTGATTGATTTTTTGAAAAGAGCTGGGGTTTGGGTAAAACAAGAGAGTAACAGAATGGGTTTGGATACTTTAGCAACAACCATAATTATAGAAAATCTTGAAATAGATACCTATCCTAAAAATTACAAACCTGTTGAATGGGTAAATTCTGATGAAGAGATGAAACAGTATTTACAAGCATACAGAATTTGGAATTATTTAATTCCTTGGAGCAATGTTGTCTTTGATAAAAATTTAGAGAAAACAGTTCCATCCATTCCAGATATGTCAAACATTTCTTATTCTTATGGAACAAGAATTGCAGCAAAAGGAATGGAATTCTGCAATAGACAGGAGAGAGAAAGGATTATCAAATTAGTATCCTCTTTTCAGGAAAAATATTACGATAAAATCCCAAATTTTAAAGAAATCCTTGACTTCTATTACGAATTAAAAGAGATTCAGAAACAAAGTTTTAATCAAATTTTAGCAATTGCAAAGGCATGTTCAATTATTGTCTCTGATGAAATTACTGGGACCTATAGACCTTACTTGCAATTGCAGGTTGCAGATGATTTGAGACCAATAGACCCAAGAAAAATGCACAATCCATGCTATTGCATGTTTGTTCCTTTTTTAAGAAAAACTTATTACAGGGAATATAATAAAGATGGTATTTTGAGAAGGTTTTTGGTTCCTACACTAAGTAAAGAAGAGTATGAAGATTTAAAATACGGATGGTTATTTACACCAATAGCTTATTTAAGAGCTAATGACTGGTTTGCTTTTCCAGCAAATGTTCATGGCTCCTTATCCTTAGGAAATTTCATTCTTTGGTATATTGAAAAAGAAACAGGAAAAAAAATTCCATTTGGTTGTTATTCTCATCACGCCTCAAGTTTAGAATTAGTTGATTATTCTTTAGATAAAGATTTAATTGAAAAACTCAGTTATTAATTTAAAATTGCGAGAAAAAATTTCTTATATATTTTTTTAATGCAATATAATTTAATGGAGTTTGATAAATCATTACTTAAAAGATATGTTCTTGACAACTCTATAAGATATAATGGAATCCCTGATGTGGATTCTGTTTTAGGAAAAGTTATTATTGACAATCCTGAACTGAAAAAAGAAGTGAAAGAATTAAGAAAAGTTTTGATAAAGATTGCCGAGGATGTTGAAAAAATGAAATTAGAAGAACAAAAGGAAGAATTAGAAAAACTTGGAGGACCTATTAAGAGAATTCAGGAAGAGGAAAAGGAAATAATTCCATTGCTAAAAGTAAAACATGATTTTGTTGTTAGATTTGCTCCAAATCCAAACGGGCCTTTGCATCTTGGAAATGCAAGGCAGGCTGTTGTTAATTGGCTGTATAGAAACATTTACAAAGGCACTTATATTTTGAGATATGATGATACAGATCCAAAAAACAAAATTCCGATGAAAGAAGCTTATAAATGGATTCTTGAAGATTTGGAGTGGCTCAAAATAAAACCAGATAAAATTTATTATTCTTCAAAAAGATTGAATATTTATTATAAATATTTCAGAAAATTGTTAGAACTCGGAAAAGCTTATGTATGTACTTGCGATAGAGAAGAATTTAAAAAATTGAGAGAAAAATCAAAACCTTGCCCTTGCAGGGATTTAAGCATTAGGAAACAAATAAACAGATTTGAAAAAATGTTGAATCATAAGTTTAAAGAAGGAGAAGCTGTCGGAAGAATAAAAACAGACCTTAAAGATAAAAATGTTTCTGTTAGAGACTGGCCAGCTCTAAGAATTGTAGATAAACCAAAGCATCCTCTAGTAAAGGGAAAATATGTCTGGCCTCTTCTAGATTTTGCTTCAGCAATAGATGATCATTTGATGGGAGTGACTCATATAATTAGGGGGGTGGATCTGCAACTTTCAAGAAACAAACAACTTTATTTATATACTTATTTAAGATGGAAATATCCAATAATAAAATTGCAGGGTAAATTCAGTGTTGCAAATGCAGAACTTTCAAAAACAAAGATGAGAGAAGGAATAGAAAAAGGAATTTACACAGGATATGATGATGTAAGATTACCAACAATAAGATCCTTTAAAAGAAGAGGATTTTATCCTGAGGCTCTTATCAATATGATTAAAGAAATAGGTCCAAAGATAAGAGATGTTACCGTATCAGAAGAATATATTGCAAGTTTCAACAGAAAACTGTTGGATCCATTGGCTAACAGATATTTTTTTGTAAGAGACCCTGTTCAGATTAAAGTTATGAATCCGCCAAAAGATACTTCAGTTAAATTACCTTTGCATCCAGATTATCCAGACAGAGGTTTTAGAGAACTAAAAATTTCAAAAACATTTTATATTTCAAAAGAAGACTTTTTAAATTACAGAGGAAAAATTGTCAGATTAATCGGTTTATACAATATAAGACTTGACAAAAATGCACAGTTTTTAGGAAAACAACTCTTGCCTTATCCAAAAATTCAATATGTTCCGGAAAAAGGAGTTGATATGAAGATTTTGCTTCCAGATAACACTTTAGCAAGAGGTCTTGCAGAAAAAAATATAACAAAGTTGAAACCAAAAGAAAGAATTCAGTTGCAGAGATTCGGATTTGTTTATTTAGATGTTGTTAGAAAAGATTACATTTATGGTTACTATATTCATAATTAAGTTCTAATAAGATTAGAATTAACTTTCAAATCAATAATCTCAATTTCTTATGCCAAGGAATAATAAACAGCACTACCTTCTCTTTCTTTTTTGATTTCTCCACTTTCAACTAATTCTTTAAGATATATTGCAACGTCTTTACCAAATGCTTCATCTATTTCTTTTTTTCTCAATTTTTGATTCTTTAATATTTGCAATATTCTAGATTCATTTTCCTCTTTTGATTTTCTTTTGTATCCAGGGCAAACATTTTTATATAAACTAAAACCTCTTGAAATATAATAAGAAGTTAGAGAAGGGTCATCAAAAATTTCAATCTCCTGATAAATTCCATCAAAATCATCTTCTAATGCTAAATAAACAGGTTCTAAAAATTCAGATACAAATTTTCTACCTTTTTCTGTAATAGAAACTTCTGATTTTTTTTCTCCAGCTTTAAATTCTTTACCTTTAAATTTTACTTTTTTAACAAAACCTTGTTTTTCAAGACCAGATAATATTTTTGAAATATGTGCTGAATATTTATAATCCAAAATTTTTGCAAGTTCATTACAATCAGAAATTCTAAGTTCTTTCATTTTATTTGCTACCTTTTTTGTTAAAGTTGGAAGTTTGCATACTGGTTTTATATTTTCTAAATTTTTTCCTTTTATCCACTCATACTTTGACCATCCAGATTCTTCACCAGAAACAGAATCATAATCAACAAATCCTATATTTTTCAATCTAAGTAAATGTTGCCTTACATTTACATTTGCTAATCCACACTCATTTACTAAATCAACTTGTCTTAAATTATCTTCTTTTTCTAATTCAAAAAGAATCTTTGCTATGTTAAAAGGACTTCTTGTTTTACCAGGAGAATTTGTTGATCCAAATATTTCATACATGCTTAAATTTTTATCAGCTGCTGTTCTTAAAGAAAACTGTGCTATTGGTTTTCCATATTTTTTTCCATCTTCTGTTAATTTGTAGTATGAAACAGGAATTCTTCCTCTTATTCTTTCTTCTGCTACTGCCCCAATAGGAATAAATGTGGAAATGCAATAGGCTTTAAATGAGTTAGCATTTGGAATTATATTAGTAACAGGGTTAACATAACTTTCAGCAGTATTTCTAATATCACTCTTTGTTTTCCAACTATCATCTAATAAAAACCCAAGAGTTACAGATTTGTATTCAGTATTAACACTTGATAAAATAGCCTCTAATCTCTCTTCTAAATTTTTTGGAAATTCTCTGCTTATTATTTCTCTTTCAACATTTTTTACCATAATGTAATAAATAAAACTTTAAATTATTTTTAACCTATTACCACATAATTTTGACTTACTACTATTTTCAAATTTTTGTCCAAGCTATTATTTCCCAATAATCTGTTCTAATTTTTTTGGAATTTCCCCTTCTATTTGAGATCTTCTTAATAATTGAATATCTCCCTCAAAATCTTCAATTCTTGCTTCAGATTCTACATAAATATTTATTTTTGAGTTTTGTGAAGAAAGCAACTTTTCTAATTTTGAATTACCTTTAAGATACAGCGAAAATTCTGAATTATCATAAGATTCTATTAAATCTGCTTTTGAATTTATAAGGTTTATTGAATATGCTTTTGAATTATCAGAAAGTTTTATTTCTCCTGCTTTTGAAGAATGAAAATCCATCCATGCTTGTGAACGACCACCGAGTTCTATCTTACCTATTTCTGAATTATTAAAATACATCCAATCTGCTCTTGAACGACCAGAAAGTTCTATTAAATTTACTTCTGAATCTGTTGAAGTAATGTCTCTTGGATTGCGAATCTTTCCAACATAAGCTTTATACAAATATATAGATGGATGTAATATTGTGTGAATCTCATCTATTGAATCATCTTGTATATAAATTACACATCCAAAACCATAAACAGATCTTCCTATTTTTACCATTTTATAGAGTTGTTACAATCGGTTTATCAAGAACGATAATTGTGTGTTCTGCCTGGGCTATTTTTGAATCTCCTCTTAAAATTCTGTAGACTTCCACGCAATCTTTATCTTTTAATTCTTTCATTGCAAGTTTTAATTTAATTCCTTTCACAGGAAGCCACCGGTCCGAAAAAGGCAATCCTTCTCTATTTTTCATTTTATTAATAATTTCTCTTGCCTCTTTAAGTCTGCATGGTTTCTCTCGAACCAAAGAATAAGTTAATCCTCTATCCTCATCTTCTTCTTTTATATAGTTTCTGCCCCTTGTTACAAAAGGTTCTATTGCAATAACATCATCTTTTTTCAGTTTGTAATGATAATTACTACTGCAATTTGGAATTCTTGGTTCGGAGTGAATGATATATCTTTTTAAACCATGTCCAGTTAGATTTACTATTGGATTCAGGCCAAAACTTTTTATTACTTCCTCAATTTTTGAAGAAATTTCATTAACTTCCCTGCCCGGTTTAACCAATTTTATTGCCTCTTCCAAACTTTTTTCTGCTGCCAGAACTAATTTTTTATCTTTTTCTGATAAGGCAATTGTAATTGCAGTATCCGCAATATAGCCATCCACAGAAACACCAACATCCAATTTTACCAAATCTTCTTCTTTTATAATTGTTTCATCATCAAAAGAAGGAGAATAATGAGCCGCAATATCATTAATTGAAATATTCAAAGGCCAGGCAGGAATTCCTCCAAGTTCTCTTATTCTGTTTTCCATTTTTTCTGCAATTTCCAAAATTTTTACTCCCGGTTTTACAAGAGTTTTTCCTTCTTCTCTAACTTTTTTCGCAATCTCTCCTGCTTTTTTATATTTTTCTAGAATTTCTTCTTCCATTATTATAAAAAAGAAAAACTATTTATCCCAAAAAGGGTAATCAAACTCACTAAAATTCCAGCAATAATTACTCCAATAATATTTGCTCTTGAAAATTCTTTTTTCTTGAATCCGAATAAGAAAGCCGCCAATGCTCCAGTCCAAACCCCTGAACCGGGTAGTGGAACTCCTATAAATAAAGCAAGTCCTATTGTTCCATATTTGTTAACATATTTATATGCTTTTTTCTGCACTCTTTCAACACATTTTTTATATATTTTTTCAAGAAATTTTATTTTCAATACATAGGGAAGAAAAGTATTTAGGAGATAAAATATTAATTCGCCAAGAAGAATATTTATTAAGACAACAAAAAAGAAAGTGAATATAGGGTTTAATTTAAAAACTAATAAGGCATAGGGAATTGAAGCTCTTAATTCTAATGTAGGCAGCAAGGTTATAAAAATTATATAAAGCAAATTGTAAACATCCATTATAAAATTTCTAATAAATTTTATGTATCCAGAATTGAATATTGGAATTGTTGGTCATGTTGATCACGGGAAAACAACTTTAGTAGAAGGTTTAACCGGAAAGTGGGTTGATACATTTTCAGAAGAAAAAAAGAGAGGAATTACGATCAGATTGGGTTATGCCGATTTTTCAATTTACAGATGCAAAAAATGCGGAAAGTTGGGGGTAAACAAAAAATGCATTTTCTGTTTTTCAGATTGCAAACTTGAAAGAACTTTTTCTTTAATTGATGCCCCTGGGCATGAAAGTCTCATTCCGATTGTTTTAACTGGAGCCTCTTTATTCAATGCGGCAATTTTAGTAATTGCGGCAAATGAAAAATGCCCACAACCGCAAACAAAAGAACATCTTAGAGCCTTGGAAATAGGAAAAATTAAAAATATTATTATTGTTCAAAATAAAATTGACCTTGTTTCAAGAGAAGAAGCAGAAAGAAATTACAATGAGATAAAAGAATTTGTTAAGGGGACTATTGCGGAAAATGCTCCAATAATACCCATTTCCGCACAACAGAGGGTTGGAATAGAATTTCTATTAGAAGAACTTTTGCTTATAAAAAAACCGGATTATCAAGAAGGAGATTTTTTATTCTTAATTGCGAGATCTTTTGATGTAAATAAACCGGGAATAACACCGAAAGAAATGGTTGGAGGAGTAATTGGAGGTAGTGTAATCAGAGGAAAATTAAAAAAAGGAGAGGAAGTAATAATAAAACCTGTGAAAATTGAAGATAAATATGTTGAGATAAAAACAAAGATAAATAAAATAAAGAGAGGTGAACTGGAGGTTGAGGAAGCTACTTGCGGTGGTTTGGTTGCTTTAGAAACAAGTCTGGACCCAAGTTTGGCAAAATCTGACAGATTGGTTGGTTGCATTGCTGGAACAAAAAATCTTCCGGATACAATCTATAAACTTGAATCTACTTATATTTTATTTAATGATTACAAACTAAAAAATGGAGATACTTTGCTAATCACTTGCAGAAATAGTAGAAGCATAGGAAAAATTGTCTTCATGAATGAAAATAATCTAAAAGTTGAACTAAAAAATCCGATTTGTGTTGATAAAGGAAATGTGGTGAGTTATTCAAAATTAATAGAAGGTAGATGGCGTTTGATTGGATTTGGAAAAGTAATCTAAGTTTGAAAGTAAAATTACTCCATTAAGAAACTTAAATCTCAGGTTGATTTAATTAATAAAAACTATAATTATGATGGCAAAAAGAACACATATGAAGGAAAAAAACATCAATGAGACAACAATAAGTATTCTTTATCCTTTCTTAAATAATTATAAAAAAAGAATTCATTTTAGAGAATTGTCTAGGCTTTCTAACTTAGATACAAAAACTTTGCAAAGGCAAATAAAAACTTTAGAAATGTTTAATATAGTTAAATATAAATTTTCTGGAAGGCATAAGGAATTTTATTTAAATCTGGAAAATTTAATTACAAGAGATTTCTTAATATTGGCAGAGATAATGAAAACAATTAAGTTTTTAGTTAGAAACTTTGAGATAAGAAAAATATGTCAAGAAATAAATATAGATTCTTGCATAGTTTTATTTGGATCATATGCTAAAGAAAAAGCTGATGAAAATAGCGATATAGATTTATTTGTTATTGGAAACAGAATTAACAAAAAAATTATTGAAAAAATTCAAAAAATCTATGGAAAAAAAATTTCACAAAAAGTTATTTCAGAAAAAAGTT
>QMZV01000011.1 GCA_003663355.1 Candidatus Aenigmatarchaeota archaeon | reverse complement strand
TTAATTTAAAGTAACTCTTCTTTCAATTCTATATATTAAGTTATGTTAGAATTTAAATACATGATTATAATAACTTCATTTCTGCTATTGCTACTTTTATTTATTGGCTTTCTTTTGCAGTATAAAAAACTAAGTCCATACTGGAAGAAAGTTTTTATTATTTCATTATTACTCTGTTTATCTCTCTTTGCTTTAATGCTTGTTTTAATTTTGGGAACAACTTTTAAATTAATTTATACGGCAACAAATTTATAATCACCAGGAAGTTTTGCAGTGGCTCTTTTAAATGCTTCTTTTGCTAATTTTTCATATTTTTTATCTATTTTTAATTCAAATAAAATTTCTCCTTTGTTCAATATAACTGCCCGACCTGCTGGTTTTCCAAAAGCATGCCTCATCCCAGAAAAAAATCTGTCTGCTCCAGCAACAGCGGCTTGTTTGTGCTCTCTCAAAACCTGAAAAGGATATTTTCTCAAAACAAGATAAAAATTTTGTTTTATGTTTTTTTGTAAGTAATTAGAAATTGCAACTCTTGCTGCTTCCAAAGCATTATCTCTAACCTGTAAATCAGAATTACTCACTAAATAAAAACTCATATCATATTCTTTCTTTGTTCCTGTTACAAATCTCCTTATTCTTGTTGGTGGAACTCCTTTTACATATCCTTCTCTCGGCTTTTTTCTTGATTCCCTTGTCCAGGGTCTCTTTTTTTCTCTAACGCATCTTCCAGGTCTCAGTTTTGCCATAATACTACAAAAATTTAAAAGGATAATTAAAAAATTTGTCAACAAAACAAATTATAAATGTCTTTTTTAAGTTTAATGATGTTTGTTTTTCCATAGGATTCTTTTTCTACAATTCCTCTATAAATCAGATTTTCAAGAGTTCTAAAGACTTGCACCTTTGATAAACCGGTTTCTCTTGTCAATTTTGATTGAAAACAGGAGCCATCATTTTCCAATAATTTTTTTATGATTTCTCTCTCATATTTATTGAATATCTTTAAAATTATCTCTCCATCAATTTTATTTTTATATGGAAAAAAGAAGTGATATAAAAGAGTCCCTATGAATAAACCCATTGAAGCAAGAAAAGGAATAAACAAGGGAATTGGGATTGCGCAGCCGCAGACATTTCCACTTGATATTTCTATCTGAACATAAAAAGATATTGCAGCAACAATAAAAACAAAAATTGATAAAATTAGTGTCCCGAAAATAATTTTTTTCTCCGGTTTCATAAGTTTCATATTTTGAAACAAAAATATAAATAAGGTTTCATCATTAAAATATTATGAAGAAAGCGATATTGATTTTGTTTTTGTTAATGGCAATTTTGCCAGTTTATGCTCAGGAAGATAAAACTATATGCACTTTATATTTTACTTATATAGGTTGTCCAAACTGTGCTATCACTGATCCAATTGTTTTAACTAAATGGCCGGAAAAATATCCTAATTTGGTTGTAATAGAATACATGTGGCATGGAAGCGATTGGCAAGACCCAAATTCTCAATTTTTTGAAGAATTTTCCAAAAAATACAGAACTCAAGCCGCAGTTCCAAAATTAGTCCTAAGTAAAAATTTAATTGAAACTGGAGGAATTAATGTTCCAAGAGCCGAAGAATATATTAAAACAAAAGAATCTAATCTGTGCCCTCTAATTGATAAATCAATATCATTTGCTAAACTTAATTTAGGAGAACTCAAAGGGAACCCAAAAATCTGGGCAAACGGAAGAATTTTAATTAAAGAAGGGGATGATTGGATTTTTCAATGGAATGGAGAAAAAATATCTGAAAGTCTAATTGGTAATGAGAGTATGGATAATGAATTAATAAAAAAACTGCTTTTTTCAGACAATATTTCTGAAATTCTTAAAGGAAAAAAATTTGAAATTGTAAATCCTCAAAGAGCTGAATTTTCTGGATCTGCATTTAAACCTCAGGATTTGCTGACAATAGTCCAAAAAATATATCCTTCTGATTTTCTCTCTGAATATTATGAATATGTTCCTTATGTTGAATTTGAAAATGCAATAAAAATAAATTTAAATAAAACTGAAATAGTTACTGGATCAGGAGAATATGAGGAGGAAGAAAGTAATGGAGGGGAGGGAAATAAAATTATTGAGATTCCTCTTTTTGGAAAAATAAAAACTGGGGAATCCTCTCTGCTAACCCTTACAATAATTTTTGCCTTAGCAGATGGTCTTACTAATCCTTGCGGGTTTTTTGTTTTATTCTTTCTTTTAGCAGCCTTACTTGGTTTCCCTGGAGCAAGAAAAAGAATGTTAATAGTCGGATTAATTTTTGTTTTCTTCTTTGCTCTGTATTATTTTTTATTCATGATGGTTCTGCTTATAATTGGAAGAGAACAAACAGCTATCGCAGCTTTAATTGGCGGGCTTGTATGTATTTTTGTTGGATTGTTAAATGTCAAGGACTATTTCTTTTTTAGGAAAGGAATTTCCATTTCCCTTTCAAAAGGGAAGATATCAAAACTCTCAGAGAAAATAAAAAACTTGAGCTTGGCAAAATCAATCCCAGCTTTAATAATAGGGACAACTATAATAGCAAGTTCAATTAGCTTTGTTGCAATTGGTTGTACTCTTGGAATTCCGTTTGCTTATATAACAATTTTAGGTTCAAAAGTACCTTTTTTTCAGGAACTCCTTTATGTAATTTTTTACAATTTTATCTACATTATTCCAATGTTAATTATAATTTTAATTTTTGTTATATCTCTTGGAAAAAAGACATTCAGTAAACTTTGGGTAAGAAGACTAAAACTTATCTCCGGTTTAATGATTTTGTTTTTGGGCTTTACTTTACTTCATAATTACACTCTACTAGAAAATGCTTCCTTTGTTTTTAATCTCATATTTTTTGCAATAATAATTTCAGGAATAATAATTCTCATTTCTAAAAAAATTAAATATTTTGAGGGTTGAGAATAGCAAGAGCTGAGTTAATTTAATTAATTAGCAAAGTTGTTGTAAATTATGATAAGTGAAAATCTGAGAAGAGAATTGGAAAAAAAACATTATAAATTGTTCAATCATTCCGGAGTTCAGATTTGCGAGTGGACAAAAAAAAGTTTGAGAGGAGAGGGTGTCTGCTATAAAGAAAAATTTTATGGTATTGATTGTCACAGGTGTATGCAATTTTCTCCAAGCGTTGTTTTCTGCAACCTAAGATGTTTGTTTTGCTGGTGCCCGAATGAATTATTTATTAATAAATTTCCGGAAGAAATTGATGAACCAGAAGAAATTGTAGAAAATTTAATTGAACAAAGAAAAAAATTACTCTCCGGATTTGGAGGGAGTGTTAAAAATAAAAAAAAATTTGAAGAATCTCTTGAACCAAATCACTTCGCCATTTCATTATCTGGAGAACCAACTCTTTATAAAAAGATTGTGGAATTGGTGGATTATTTAACCGAAAGGGCAAGGACTGTTTTTTTGGTAACTAATGGAACAAATCCTGATATTTTGCAAAAGTTGAAAAAAAAGAAAAATTTTCAGTTATATCTCTCATTAAGCGCTCCAGAAAAAGAAAAGTTTGAAAAAATCTGCAGACCAACCGAAAAAAATCTGTGGGATAAATTTAATAAAAGTCTGGAAATAATAAACAAATTTAAAGGGAGAAGAGTTGTTAGGTTGACATTAATTAAAGGTTTGAATGATTCTGATGAGGATTTAAAAGGTTTTTTAAAATTAATAGAAAAAGGAAATCCCGATTTTGTTGAGGTAAAATCGTACATGAGCTTGGGTTATTCAAAAAAAAGACTCGGAGATGAGAAAATGCCTGACTTTGAAGAAGTAAAAAAATTTGCCCTGAAAATTTCAAAAAAAAGCAATTATAAATATGAAGATGAGTCAAAAGATTCAAGAATTGTTTTGCTGAAAAATAAGGATTCAAAAGTTGTTAATAAATTTAATTAGTTTATAAAATTTAATTATGATTTACTTAATCTTGTCTTTATTGTATTTGATTACTTTTCTCGGAGGGCGTCTGATAGAAAAAATAAGAGTTCCATGGATATTCTCGGCTTTATTTCTTGGCTTTATATTCAGTTTATACAATCCGTTCCCAGCAATAACTTCTTCCGATACATTCAGATTTTTGGCAAGTTTGGGAATGTATTTCCTGCTTTTTATAATTGGGTTTGAAATAAATGTAAAAGAAATCAAAAAGGAAACTGGGTTCTTATTTGTTTCAACACTTTTTATAATTCTTTCAGAAGGTTTATGCGGCATGTTACTTATTCATCTGCTATTTCAACTAAACTGGTTTTTATCTTTTTTGGTTGGTCTTTCCTTTGCTACGGTAGGAGAAGCTGTTTTGCTTCCAATACTTGATGAGTTTAAAATAATAAATACAAAACTTGGTCAAAGTATTATAGGCATTGGTGTGTTGGATGACATTTTTGAGATTTTTACGCTCGTTCTTGCAATTAGCATGGTGGGAATTTCCGCTGCACATCCAACTTCAACTATTTTAATTACACTGATATCTCTCATTTTAGTTTTTGGACTAACCTATTTTCTTTCTCTTCTGAAAAAAGAAGGAAAAAAATTCAAAGTTTGTAATATAGAGACTCTGTTTCTCTTTACTATGTTTATTTTCTTCCTTTTCTTGGGAATAGGAAATTATGCAGACATAGATGCATTAGCAGCTTTGCTTGCAGGGGTTGCGGTAAAAAACTTTATTCCAGATGAAAGATTAAAATTTATAGAAAGCGAAATAAGGTCTGTTTGCTATGGGTTGTTTGCGCCTCTTTTCTTTTTCTGGGTTGGCATTACGACCAGTTTAACTTATCTATCTCAAAATTCTCTAATACTTCTTATTTTCTTTCTCGTTCCATTTATCAGCAAACTCATTCCTTCCTATTTAGTTGGAAGAAAAAAACTTGGCAGCAGAGAGTCTCTTCTTTTGGGAATTGGATTATCTGTTAGATTCAGCACAAGTATTGTAATATTAAAATTTTTATTTGAGCATCAATTAATACCTGTTAGTTTGTATTCTGTTTTAATAGCATCTACTGCGCTGTTTACTCTGCTAATACCTCTCTCTTTTGCCTGGTTGCTGCAAAGATGGAAAAGGTATATAAAATAGTTAATATTCTTCTCTGATTACCTTGTCAATTATCCAAGCAATGGTAATGCCTGCTATAAATCCGGCAAAGGTTAAGGAAAGTAATATACTCCATTCATATAAACTCAGAGGCACAACTTTGAAGTAAGATGCAAGAGGAGTGTAAAGCAACACCAATTGCAATAAAATTGATATTATTAGAGAATAAACCAAAAACTTATTTTTTAACCAATCTCTGAAACTGCAAAGTTTTTCTTCATATCTTATTACAGCTATTCGCACTAATTCATATAAAATAAATCCGGTAAATAGAGTTGTTCTGGCTTTTTCTAAACCAAGAGGCAAGATTAATAAGAAAGTTATAATGAGAACTGCTGCTTTTTCAATCCCTATGCCTCCTATGAGAGATATTAATTTTTTATTTATTATTCCTTCGCCACGCTTTTTTGGTTTTCTTTTCATAACATCTGGTCTTGCAGGATCTACAGATAAGGCCAGGGCGGGCAGACCGTCAGTAATTAAATTTATCCAAAGGATTTGAATAGGGTAAAGAGAGATAAAGGGCAAAAATAAAGTGGCGAGCAAAACCACTATTACTTCTGCTAAATTGCAGGTAAGCAGATAATCAACAAATTTTCTGATATTGTCAAAAATTCTTCTGCCTTCTTTTACAGCATTTCTTATGCTTGCAAAATTATCATCCAAAAGAACAATATCGCTGGCTTCTTTTGCTACTTCCGTTCCTTTTATACCCATTGAAATACCAACATCTGCTTTTTTTATTGCCAAGGCATCATTTACTCCATCTCCGGTCATTGCTACAGTATGTCCATCCTTCTGCAAAGCTTCTAAAATTCTAAGTTTGTGGAAAGGTGTTGTTCTGGCAAAAATATTTATTCCTTTGTTTAAAGCTGTATTCAATTCCTCTTCATCCATCTTGTCCAAATCACTGCCGGTAAGCACTCCTTCAGAATGCATTCCTATTTCTTCTGCTATTGCTTTGGCAGTAAGAGGATTGTCTCCAGTAATCATTATGATGCGTATTCCTGCAGAATAGCATTCTTCTATGGCTTCTCTAACTTCTGGTCTTGGAGGGTCAGAAAGCAGAACCAAACCTATGAATATTAAATTTTTCTCCAGAGGTTTTTTATAATCTTTATAAGCCAGAGATAGAATTCTAAATCCTTTTGAAGATAATTCTTCATTTTTCTTGAGTATGGTTTCTTTTGTTTTTTTATCCAATTTGACGATTTTTTCTCCAAGTAAGACTTTGCTGCTTTTGGTTAGGATAACTTCTAAAGCTCCTTTTGATAAAACCAATTTTTCTTTACCAAAATCGTGAACTACAGTCATCATTTCTCTCTCAGAAGAGAATGGCACTTCATCTATTCGCTTTCCTTCAGATTTAATGAAAGATGCATACTGCTTTAGAGCAATGTCTGTTTCATCTCCGATCCATTTTTCTTTTCCCTCTTCCAAAATGGTTTTTGCGTCGTTGCAGTAAAAACAAACTTTGTTCGCCAAATTTCTTGCCTTCTCACTTTCCCTTAAAAACCAAAAATTTCTCACTTTCATTTTTCCTTCTGTTAATGTTCCGGTTTTGTCTGTGCAAATTACATCTACCGAACCTACTGACTCTGTTATTGCCAAACGCCTGACCAAAGCTTTGCGTTTAACCATTTGTCTGGCACCCAAGGATAGGGCTATGGTAACAACCGCTGGTAAATCTTCTGGTATGGCGGCTACAGCTAAAGAGATTGCTATTAAACTTGCTTCCATCAAAGTGAATTTACTAAACGCCACAGCAAAGGTTACAATAATTATCAAAGTTGTAAGGCCAACTATTTTTTTTGTAAATTTTCCTATGTGTTGTTGGAAAGGGGTTTTTCCTTCTTCTATTTCCTGCATCTTTGCGGCTATTTTCCCGATTCTGGTATGCATGCCAGTAGCATGGACTTTGGCTACAGCCCTTCCGGTATATACACCACAAGAAGAGTAGATTTTGTCTCCTTTTTTCTTTTTCACTTCTTTTGATTCCCCTGTTAAAGGAGATTCATCCATCTTCAAATTGCCTTCCAATATTTCTGCATCTGCAGGCACAACATCTCCTCCTTCCACCACTATTAAATCGCCCGGAATGATTTCCGTTGCAGATATTTCCTGTTCTTTAAAATCGCGAATAACTTTTGCTTTTGGTGTGGCGAGACGTTGCAAAGCTTCAACAGCTTGTTCAGCTTTATAATCCTGCACAAAACCCGCAATGCCGGAAGCAAAAACTATTATTAAAATCAGAATGGAATCAAAATATTCTGCATGTTTTATAAAATTGATAGAAAAAGAAAGAATTGCCGCAACTATGAGAAGAAGAATTATTGGAGAAGTAAACTGGGATGCAAATAATTTAAACGGAGAAACTTTTTTTCTTCTTTCTATCTTATTTTCACCATAAATTTTTAATCGTTTTTTTGCTTCATCAGAGGAAAGACCCCTATGCATAATAGTTTAATCTTTTTAGAGTAAAACAAAACTCAACAATAAATAAAAAATGCGATGTTTATCTATGGGAGAATATTTGAAATCAATAAAAAATAAAACGAAGTATATAATAGTCACAGGCGGTGTAATGAGCGGACTTGGTAAAGGAATAACAACAGCATCTATAGGAAGACTGCTTGTGGATATGGGTTATAAAGTTATACCAATTAAGATTGACCCATATATAAACATTGATGCTGGCACTATGAATCCATTCCAGCACGGAGAAGTTTATGTTCTTAAAGATGGGACTGAAGTTGATCTTGATCTAGGCCATTATGAGCGTTTTATTGGTGTTGAGTTAACAGGAAATCATAACATCACAACTGGAAAGATTTACAGCAAAGTAATAGAGAAAGAAAGAGATGGCAATTATCTTGGAAAAACTGTGCAGATAATACCACACATAACAGATGAGATAAAATTGTGGATAAGAAAAATGGCAATGGAAAATAATGCAGAGATTTGCATTGTTGAAATAGGAGGAACTGTTGGAGACATTGAAAGCATGCCATTCCTTGAAGCAATAAGGCAGATGCATAATGAAGAAAGAGATGAAGATTTTCTCCTTATCCATGTAACACTCATTCCGCTTGATTTAGGAAAAGAACAGAAAACAAAACCAACGCAGCACAGCGTGAAGGAACTGCGAAGAATAGGTTTGCAGCCAGACATTATTGTTGGAAGATGCGCAAATAAGTTAAAAGAAGAAACAAAGAGGAAAATTTCATTATTCTGCGATGTTCCAGTTGAAGGCGTCATAAGTGCAGAAGATGCAAAAGACATCTACGAAGTTCCTTTAATGTTTAAGGATGAAAAACTTGATAAATATATTATAAAAAAACTAAAACTTCAAGAGAGAAGACAAAGTAATGAATGGGAAAAAATGGTCAAAAAACTTCAAAATTTTGAGAAGGAGATAAAAATAGCTATTATAGGAAAGTACATAAATGTAAAAGATTCTTACCTTAGCATAAGAGAGGCTTTGAAACATGCAGGTATAGCAACTGGATGCAAGGTGAACATTCTCTGGATAGAAAGCGAGAATCTTGAAAAGAAAGATAAAGTGAAAATTGATGCAGACGGGATTCTTGTTCCTGGAGGATTTGGACAAAGGGGAACTGAAGGAAAGATAAAAGCAATTCAGTATGCAAGAGAGAACAATATCCCTTTTCTTGGAATATGTTTTGGATTTCAACTTGCAGTTATTGAGTTTGCAAGGCATATTATTGGGTGGGAGGATGGAAATAGCAGTGAACTTGCAAAAACAGAACATCCGGTAATAGATTTATTGCCAGAGCAGTCTAAAGTAAACAGATTCGGTGGGACAATGAGGCTTGGAGACATAGAAGTAACAATAAAGCCAAAAACGATTGCTCACAAACTTTATAGGAAAGAGAAGATTTACGAGAGGCATAGACATAGGTATGAAGTAAATCCTAAGTTCATTTCTGAATTTGAAAGACATGGTCTTGTATTCTCTGGTTACTCAGATAATGGAAGAAGAATTGAAATAATAGAGTATCCAAAAAACAATTTTTTTCTTGGTACTCAATTCCATCCAGAATTCAAGTCTCGTCCCTATTCTCCTTCACCACCTTTTATTGGTTTTGTAAAAGCAGCATTGGAGTTCTCTAATTGAATATTGTTTTCTTTTTTAAATTTATCTATGACGCACAAAGTATAATGGTGTAAGCAAAGATGATGCGTATTTCATTGAGAAGCGTAAAAATATGCTTATAAGTCTGGATAATTTCTGAATTCTCTTGGGTCCTTTCCATCAATTGTAATTTTGTATGAGATACAAGAGCCGATTATTTGTCTGATTTTTGCTTCTTCTGAATTTCCTGGAATTTCCTTGTTTTTGGCAATTTCCTTTATTTTCTCAAAAGATATGTCTCCAACAATTTCTGTAGGTTTGTCCTTTTTTCCAAGTTTTTCTAAATTTGCTGCTTTTTTTACAAGTTCAGCAACTGTTACCATATATTATTTAATTTTTAAATTGTTATATGAGGATTATTGAAAACAAGGAAAATAGAGTTGTTTTTGAGACAGAGGAGACACAAACTTTGCTCAATTTGTTGGTTGACAGACTTTGGAATGAAAAAGGAATAAAAAAGGTCGCTTATGGAAGTAAACACCCTTTTTTGGAGAAAATGCAATTGCTTGTTGAAGGAAAAAACATAAAAAAATCAATAGAAAAAGCCTGCGATTCAATAATTAAAGACTGCAATGAATTATTGAAAAAAATTTAGTTTTTATTTTTATTTCTATTACACTGTAATAATCTGTAGCAAGTGTAAACTGAAATATCTTTTCTAAATTCATTGTTTAAAGCTAACCTTTGCCTTGCTTGGATTTAAATTGTAAATTTTGCTGGAAGTGTTAGAGAAATTTTTATTTATATGTTTCTTTCCCTTTATATTTATATGGTAGAAGTTAAAATTGATGTTCCAGAGGATGTTAAATTCATATCAGAAATAGATAAAGTGGAGTTATCTTTATTTGCAAGTAGAATTGTAAAGGAAGAATTGGAAAAAATCTTTTGGCTTTCTAAAGAGCTTGATAAATCAAAATTAACAGAAGAAAGAGCAAAAGAGATTGCTGATGAAATAAATAAGTCTTTAGCTAAAAAATATATTGAGTTGTACGGTAAAAAGTGAGAGCTTATGGAATTAATCGTTGATGTTAATGTAGTTCTCTCAGCTTTAGTTAAGAGGGGTGTTTCATTTAAGGTATTTGCATTAAATAGCATAATAAGGAAATTTAGATTCTTTGCTCCAGATTTTATGCTATCGGAGTTTGCAAAGCACAAAGATAGAATACTTAAAGAATCTGGTCTAAGGGAACAAGTATTTTCAGCGATAGTGGATTTAATTTTTTCACAAATAGAAATAGTTCCATCAGAAGTTTTTGGTAATTTAGTTCCTAAGGCGATGGAGTTATTAAAGGATGAAAAAGATGTTCCGTATGTTGCTTTATCTTTAGCTTTCAATTGTCCTATTTTTTCTGGAGATTCTGATTTGAGAGAAATTGAAAGAATTAAGGTATATTCTTCAAGAGAATTGCTTGAGATGTTGCTTAATAAGAAAAGAGAATAAACCCTATGCTCTGGGCTTACTATTTGTTTATCTTTGATTTTCTAATTATTGAAGGTGATCTTTAGAATTGGTGAAGTTAAGGTTTAAATTTTGGCAATTCGATTTTATCCCATTCTATAAACTTCCTCTTATCTTTGCATGAGTGATAGAAAACAAAGTGCTCATCATATTCGTTCACTCTAAAATAAGTTTCTCCTGCGAGAAATTTCAAAACCTTTTCAAGCTCTGGGGCTTTAAATGAAATTTTGTTTTTAATTAATGCCATTACCATTTTTAGAAAATCCCAAGCATATGCATAGTTTGTAACATATATTTTAAACCAAGGGTTATCTTTGCTTGGAGGATAGAGATGAATACCGTGCTCATGCCAACTAAATACTATTTCAAAAGGATGCCCTCCGCAATGTGACTTATGATGTAGCCAGTATATGAAAGCTTTTTTGCTTTCTTTCTTCTTTATTTTTAACATTCCGCAATCCCTTCCATCCGCCCATCTTTTATACATATCTTCTAAATTCATGTCTTTGGTTTTATTGCCAAAAGCTGCTTTATAACAAATTGCACAAATCTCAAGATAATCTTTTAATGAAATTGGATACAGAAACTTCATATTTTGCATGTATGAAAAATAATCATTTGTAATTCTTTCTTTTTCTTTTTTTGAAAGAACTTTTTCCATTATGTATTTTCCCAATATCTTTCCTGTTCTCATCTCTGGAGAAAGACAACGTTTTATGATTTCCGGATTTTTCTTCAACACTTTTGAAAATCTTATCATCTCTTTTACAATATCAAAATATTCTTCTTCAATCCTTTCATTTCCTGGATAAACCTCTAACGGGGTGAAATTTGTAGGAATTAATGAATACATATTTTTATAGTTTACAATTGCAACTCTAATTGCTTCAACTTTTCCCATTCGAATAGGGAGATAAAAATTATACCATTTATTTTCTGGAATTTTAGGATCCCCTTCATCAGGATAAGCTAAATTTGCAAGCTTTTTTATTTGATTTAGAAGCTTTGTATTTTCTTTTTTTATGAAAAAATTTCCATCTCTAAATAAATAATCAAGTGTGTAATAATCAAATTTTGGTTTGAATCCAAAAAGTTTTTCAAATTCTTTTATTTTCATAATAATAGAGTGTTTAATAAAGATTTAGTTTCAATCAGTTTATCATAAAAATTATAACGGTGTAATAAATTTATTTTTATCTTGTTGCTCTCTGCTTTCTTCCTGTTCTAAGCATCTCTAAACTTATTCCATTTACAGCGCAAACTCTGTATCTAACACCTGGAATTGAACCTACTGATTTTCCCTGAGAACCCCCAATTCCTTCAATAGTTACTTCATCATGCTCTTGAACATGATTTATTGCTTTATCTCTTGGCAAATGCGCAGTAACTTCTTTTCCATTCTTGATTAATTTTACTCTAACACATTTAATCATCCCAGAATGTGGTTGTTTTTGTTCTAATTGCCTCTTGCTTAAAACAAGACCTTTTGCTTGAGGAGAACCCTCTAAAGGGTCCATTTTCTTTTTTAAAGAAAGCATCCTCACTCTATAACTTCTTTTTTTCCATCTGGCTTTTTTTCTCTTTTCTCTCAATTTCCTCGCATTAAACATTCCCATCTTATAATTTGTTTTTAGAATTTAAATATACTTTCTTCAAATCTCTATAATATAAGATTTCTTTTTGTAATCCCTATCAAGTTCTTCAATAATTTCTGGAGTTACTTTTAACTGATCACCATCGCCAAATATGAGTTGCCCAGAATTTCCTTCAATTTGAACAAATAATGCTGTATTAATCCTCTCACCAAATATATTACAAAGTGCCCCATAATATTCTGACCATTTCCTAAGCAAGTCCTTATAATTTTCAAGTTGTTTTAATTCTCTGCCAAAATCTCTAACTATATATTTTCCTCCTTCTGTCAAATCCTGAGTAAGTATTCCATACATATCATTTGTTTTTACTCCAATAGTAAATTCCGGTGCAGGATAATTTCTATTTTCAATATAATTAAAAAAAGCTATTTCTTTCACAATCTCTTCTTGCCCTAAAAAATTAGTTCTAGGGACCTTTAAAGCAAAATCTTCAATTCTATATACAATCCTTGTGCTTTCTCCAATTATTTTTTCTTTGCAGTTTCCGGTCAAACAATTATATATTCTCTTTCTTAAAGAAGGATTTTGCTCTATAGTTTTTCTCACTTTATTTACTTCTTCCTTACCCATATATATAAAACTTTAATTTATCTTGTTTCAGTTTCTTCAATTTTCAAGGGTCCAATATAACCGCAATCTAAACACTGATACTTCATTCCTGTCTGAAAACCCATAAAACATATAAGATTTTTTGATCCGCATTTTGGGCATTTATAAACTTTTTTTGTTTTATCCATTATAAATTAAGGGGTCTTTCTGATTATCTCATAATAAGTTACATCTCCCTCTTCATCAACAACAGCCCAAAGCATTTTTGCCCTTATATTATGCGCTAATCTAACTGCTCTAGATAATTCTGGGAAAGAGCAGATATAATTTTCAGGAACAGCGTGAACAATCCATTTTGTGTGTTCTTTCAAAGTTTTTGGGCCTCTCTTCAATTTTACACCTCTTGCATAAACCCTAAAATGAGTTCCAAACTTAAAACCTGTTCTTACAAGAAGACCCCTGTTTCTTAAATCCTCATAAACTGTATATTTCCATGGAAATTCATCATCAACAGAGCAAGCATATTTATAAAATTCTTCTTCATTCATTTCTTTATCATCCTTAAACACTTTTAATCTATTCCTCTTCATCAGCAAAAGAGATTCCTCTAAAGATAATTCATTTTTATCATCTTTTATTTTTCCAAAGCACCCAATATCATAAACTTCCTCTGCTTCTGTTTTATCAAATACATAAACTTTATTTTTTAAAAGAACCCCTTTATAAATTTTTTTCTTTTTCAAATCTTCTAATTTTTTATTAACTTTCTTTTTTTCCTTCTCTTTCATAATTCAAATCCTTTTATTGCATTATTAATTTTGCAATCTTTACAAAATTCTTTTTCTTTATAATCCAAATCTCTTGCAGAACTTGCTCTGTGCATTATACACTTTATATTTTGGCAATCTCTCATACCTTTCATTTTTCCAATACAATATAAAACCTCTTTTACCAATCTGTCAATTAATAAATCAAAATTGGGTTTTTCTTGATAAAATTTTGGGTCCAATCTGTAAATTGATATTAAAGATGGTCCGTCATACTCAGCAACAGAAAATACAAAATTTAGTTTATCTATATAAAGATCTAAATTTGTTATTGCAACTATATTTCCTTTTAACTTTCTTAAAGTATCCAAAATAATTTTCGCATTATACTGTTTTCTGTAGATATTCAAAGCTGTTTTTGGAATATTCATTTTAGCATAGATTCTGACGATAAAATTTCTATCTTTCAATTCTTGCTTTAGAGCCAAAATCACCTCTTCACTTATTTTTTCTAAAGGGATTATATCTAATTCAGTCCTCATAATTTTATTAGTAAGAAATATAATTTGGAAATAGTTTTTGTAATAAAAAAACTAATTTTATGAAACTCCTTATTTTTGTCTCTTCTAACTGTCCGCACTGTCCAAATGCTGAGAAAGTTGTAGAAAAGATTGCTCCTGAGTATTATAATTATGGATTGTGTTTAAAAAAGATAAGAATGAAAACATCGGAAGGAAAAGAGCTTGCCTCAAAATATAACATTATGGCGGTTCCAACGATATTGTTTTTGGATGATAAAAATAATGAAATTCAAAGAATTGTCGGTTCTCCAAGCGAAGATTTTTTGAGAAATAAAATTGAAAAAAGTCTTGGTTTAAAGAAATCATTTTTCAGCAGGTTTTGTAGTTTATTTTATAATTTTTCTTAATTAATTTTGTTATGGAACTAACAAGATTTGAAATGGCGAGAATAATTGGAGCAAGGGCATTACAACTATCTTATGGAGCTCCTCCTCTTGTAAAAGCAAAGGGAAAACCTGTAGAGATTGCTGAACTTGAATTTAAAAAAGGTGTGCTTCCAATTGTTGTTGTGAGAGAATAAACTATTAAAATGAGTATTTCATTTTAAACAAGGAGACTCCATGTAAAAGTAGGAAAAAGTTTAAAGAGTTTTCTGAAAAAGAATATAATCGCAATAATTTTCTCCAATTTTTATTCCTTTTTTTATTCTTCCAACTTCCTCAAAACCAAATTTTTTTAATAAAGTTGCAGAAGCTTTATTTGTTTCTATCACAAAAGCAATTATCTGCTCTGCACCTATATTTTTAAGATAATCCAACAATTTTGAAAGCAAAGTTGAACCAATCCCAATTTTGCGATACTCTTTTTTTACTTGATAACTGATTTCCCAAACATGACTCTTTTTTCCATTTTTTCTTTTTGCAGAAGAAAAACCAACAATCTTATTATTTTTAAGGCAGACAAGCATAATTTTCTTGTTTTTCTTTCTCTTTTCCAAATATTTTTTAAACCATTTTTCTCTTTCCTTTAGAGTTTTTGTTTTATTTACTGACAAATGTATTTTTTCTCTTGCAACAGAATTTAGCAATTTATTTAACTCTGGAACATCAGATAATATAGCTTCTCTTATCAACATAAAAACCTAAAAAATAAAAAATTATTTGAAATTTATTTTTTTGGCACTAAGTCTATACAAATTCCTGCTGCAACAGTTTGGCCCATGTCTCTGATTGCAAATCTTGCTAGCTGTGGGAAATCTCTTTGCCTCTCTATTACTACAGGTTTTGTTGGCTTAACTTTTATTATTGCAGCATCTCCTGTTTTTATATACTCTGGATTTTCTTGAACTGTCTGCCCTGTCCTTGGATCTATTTTCTTCTGAATTTCTGTTATTTTGCAGGTTACTTGTGCTGTGTGTATATGAAAGACAGGTGTATATCCAGGAGCAATAACTGTTGGGTGGTTTAAAACAATGATTTGAGCTGTAAATTCCTCTGCAACTGGTGCTAAATTATTTTGGTCGCATACAACATCTCCTTTCTTAATATCTCCTTTTCCAACACCTCTTAGGTTAAAACCAATATTATCTCCTGCCTTCGCTTCCTGTAAAGGCTGATGGTGCATCTCTATTGATCTTACTTCTGCTTTTATTCCTGCAGGCATTATTACTACTGTTTGATTTGCTTTCATAACTCCTGTTTCAACTCTTCCAACTGGAACTGTTCCAACTCCTGTAATTGAATACACATCCTGAACAGGCAATCTTAAAGGTTTATCTACTGGTCTGGTTGGTGGTTTTATATTATCTAGAGCCTCAAGAATTGTTGGACCTGTATACCAACCCATATTTTCACTTTTTTTTGCAACATTATCTCCTTTATATGCTGAAACTGGTATTATTTTCACTTCCTCTATTTTATAACCAACTCCTTTCAATAGTTTCTCCACTTCGCTCTTAACTTCATTGAATCTTGTTTGATCATAGTTCACAGCATCCATCTTATTCAAAGCAACAATAATCTGATCAACACCCAAAATCTTTGATAGGTAGGCATGTTCTTTTGTCTGTTCTTGAACTCCTTCTTTTGCTGAGACAACTAAAACAGCAACATCTGCCTGCGAAGTTCCAACAATCATGTTCTTGACGAAATCTCTGTGCCCAGGTGCATCAATTATTGTGAAATAATATTTCTGTGTGCTGAACTCCTTAAAAG
This sequence comes from Candidatus Aenigmatarchaeota archaeon, assembly GCA_003663355.1. Lineage (GTDB taxonomy): Archaea > Aenigmatarchaeota > Aenigmatarchaeia > QMZS01 > QMZS01 > QMZS01. Next base: position 643 of record QMZV01000011.1, on the reverse strand, counting down.
CTAAGTCTATCGTAACTCCTCTTTCTCTCTCTTCCTTTAGTCTATCCATTACAAAAGCAAATTCAAAAGTCTCTTTCTTCTTCTCTTTTGCCTCTTCTTTTAATTTTCTTATTACCTCTTCTCTTATTGCCCCTGTATCATACAGCAGTCTTCCTACTAATGTTGATTTTCCATGGTCTACGTGCCCTATTGTAACCAGATTTACATGTTGTTTATCTGCCATAAATAATAAAAATAAAATTTTAAATATACACCTTCTTTTTAAATTATTTTTGGTTTAAGCTGGATTTTATTGAGTTTTATGCGGGTTTAGAAGAAAAATTTTTGATTGATTTTTACTTCTGATGCACTGGTCGTGAAGCAACTTTAAAAATCAATGCACCTATAATTTTAATATGTTTTTTAAACTTTAAATACTTTACTTCTACATTAAACATTAAAGATTGTAAGATTTATGGAAAAACAAATTATTTCTTACAAAAATTTTCCAGAAGATCTCATGAGTCTATCTCCCCAACTTATAAATAAACTATTTTTTTATTCTCTCTTTGAAAGTAGACATTTTGAATGTGATGGATTTTATTATTCATTAGAAGAATTTAAAAAAGAAATACTAAACTTATTTAAATTTAAAGGTAAAAAG
>QMZV01000010.1 GCA_003663355.1 Candidatus Aenigmatarchaeota archaeon | reverse complement strand
GCCTTTTTATTGGGAAGTTGAGAAAGAGAAAAATCCTCATTTAATTGTTCTTGGAACAAGCGGTAGTGGAAAAACAGAAACACTAAAATCAATAATTCACGAACTAAATCTGAATAAAGTGCCGAGTCTTGTTATAGATTTTCACAATGAATTTTCAGGTCTTGCAACAAATTTGCTAAACTTGAGGGAAGTTGGTATAAATCCTTTAGAAGTTTCTGCTAATGAAAGGCCTGAAAATATTGTTTATGAAACAGCTGATATTATAAGGAAAATATTTAAACTTGGTGATATACAGGAGGCAATTTTAAGGCAGGCAATAAAGCAGAGTTATTTAGAAAAGGGAATTAATTTAAAAGAGAAAAAGAGTTTTAAAGAATTTCCAAATTTCTCAGATATCAAAAAAAACATATTCAGGCAAGAAAACTCTAAAAATAAAAATTCTATTGAATCTTTAATTAGCAGAATAGAACCCTTGTTTGATATAGAAATTTTTAAAGAAGGGAATGAAATAGAATTCAATAAGTTGCTGTCTAAAACTACTGTTGTTGAATTAAAAGATTTTCCAACAGAAATGGTAAAATCTGCAATTGCAGAATTCTTTCTAAATAAACTCTCCTATTATCTCTATTCTCTTGATAAATCAAAGAAACTAAGAATGTATTGCGTAATAGATGAAGCTCACAGATTGATGTATGAGAACTCTCCATTAGACAGATTATTAAGAGAATCAAGAAAATATGGGGTTGGTGTCATCCTTGCATCTCAAAGACCAGCAGATTTTAATGAGACTGTTTTAGCAAATGCTGGGGCTATTCTTAGTTTTCAGTGTAATTTAGAGAAAGATGCAAAATTTGTTGCTAAACAATTAAACTTGGAGACAAGAAAAATAAAAAATCTGGTTGAACCTGGTTTGGGATATATAAAGTTTTCAAGAAGTGAAAAATCTGAGAAAGTAAAAATAATCCCTTTAAGTAGTAGAATATCAAAAAAAGACAAAGAGCACAAAGTTGAGCAAGTAAATAACAAAAGAGAAGAAAAGAAAAAACCAAAATTAGAAAAAAAGAAAATTAAATTTCTTTCTAAATTAAAAAAATTATTTTTCTATACCAACGAGGAAATTACAAGAAAAACTATAATTAGAGTTTTTTTTATTTTTATATTTTTATTATTTTGCATCTGGGGTCTATATACTTTAAGTCTCTATTCTGTATTATTTTTTCTTCTTGCTCTAATTTGGGTTCCTCTATTTCCAGAATCTCTAAAAATTAAAAATAAAACTCTTAAGTTGTTTAATTTTTTAAGATTTATCTTGAGTTTTATTCTTATTATCCTTTTTTTGATTTTTATCTGAAAAAATATGAACTTTTGCTATTGAGTAATCTCTATTTTTCTGTGAGAAGATATATTTAATTTTTATATTTTCCATTTCTGCTTTGAACTCTTTTGCAATTTCTGATTTTAACCATTCTCTTGTTGGTGTAGGCTGATTTTTGTGAGGTATTTTCAGCTCTAATTCAGTCCTATTAAGAAACTTGTTGTCAACTTTTTTGATTATCTCCATATATTAATAAAAAAACAAAATAAATAATGGACTGGAAAATTCCTGCGACAATTTTAATTCTTATAGTGTTGGTCTCTCTTGGAGTGCTGCCATTTTTCTCACCAAATTTCTCTGCATCGCTAACAGATATGTATTCATCAGTTAAAGAATTTATTAACAAGATTTCTAATAAAGAAACAAATTTTAACGGAAATATTGTCTTGTCTTTGTCAACAAAGGAATTAAATGAGTTAAAAATAGGTCTCAAAACAAAACTCTATTTAAAATTAAAAGGAGATTATTGTTTAAATGTTGATAATAAAAACCTGTCAGTTAAAGGAGATTTGTTTTTAAATAATTTTACAGGAGTAATTAATTTCAAGAATTTCTCAATTTCTGGAACTGCATTAGGAATTTCAGCAGAAAACTTCAAGCTTTATGGAAAATCAAAAATACAGGCAAATAACAAAAATTTTGAGAAACTAACAATATCAAATTTAAAAATCGCAGAATTAACAATAACAAAAGGAAAGATAAAAACTACAAAACCAAGAAAAATTGAGGCAGAGATAGATGATTTAAGTAAAGTGTACGGATTTTCAGGAACTCTAAATTATCAAAATAACACAGCGATATTTGAAGGGAATTGCACTAAAATTCAAATGAAGGAATTTACTTTGGGATAAATTAAATTTTCAATTCTCTAAACTCAACTCTTCCCTTCTCAATATTCTCCTTAATTTGGTTTTCTTTTTTTGTGAGTTTGCTTTCCCCTGATTTTACCTCAAGAAAAACAATTCTCCTAATGTTATTTTCAGAACTTCCATCAAAAACAATAAAATCTATTGGAGATCCAATAAATCTTGCATCTGTAGGATTAAATCCAAATTCTGGCAGGAAAGGTGCCAATTGTTCTTTGAATTTTCCCTCCAAAACAAGCCTGCTTTTTTTTATTGCTTCTTCCCTAATTTTTCCTCTTTTTCTTATTTCTGTAAAAAGAAGATAAATTAAAATAATGTTTAGTGCAAGCAGAAATAGAATTACTAATTCATCCATATAAATATTTGAATAATAAAAATTAGGCAAAATTTATTTCTCCATCCACTCTTCTGCGATTATAGATTCTTCTTTGTAGATTTCTTTGTTATCTGCATTGAATTCTGGCTTAAAATTCACTTTAAGATAACATAAATCTACTAATTTCCATCCTACAATTTTCCAATGCTTTGGTGTTGTTTCTTTGATTATGAAACCTAACAATAAGTGTCTGGCATCTTCTTTTATTTTTGTTTTCTTTGATGGTTTATAATAAAAGTTCCTTGGTGAACCTTCTTCTACATTTTCAACTCTAGAAACTTTTATTTCAATATAAGTTACTCTATCTGCTTTATCTATTAATTCTAAATCAGGATATCCTTTCTTTTTAAGTCTTTTCGCTTCCATCCCCTTACTAATTAACTCATCCACAAAAACTTGTTCTAAAGGTTCGCTCACATCATTAGGCCTATTTCCAATAATCTCTTCTTTCTCATAGTATTTTCTAGAAACTTCATGAGCACTATGTTTAATTGATTCTATTAAATTTCTGTCTTCTTCCTTTTCTAAATCAACTCTAAATATCTTTTTTCCTGTTGTAGCTTCAACAATAACAGGAAAGGCGACTCCTTTAATTGGTTGTAAAACTTTTTTGGCAAAATCTTTCAAATTTTCAAGCTCAAATTCAACATCTTTATCTTTCATTTTCTTATCTCAGGTTTCTTGAATATTAAAATGTTCTCTTTTTGCATAACATTATACAAGCCAAAAATTATTTTGTCTATGTTTTTAACAAGTTTAAATCCTATTTTTTCTGCATATTTGATAATAAAATCAACAGTTTCAACTCTCTTTCCTTGATAAGTGGCATCCCCTAAAACTATGACGCAGTATTTTTCTGGTTTTAAGACTCTAAACATTTCATTTATGCTTTTCATCATATCTTCATTATATAAATCAATCCTCCTAGCGCCTGTTCCTCTAACCCCAATAAATTCCTCTCTTATTTTTGTAGTATCATATCCTAAAGCCTTCAAAGCATGAGAATCATTTTTTACGTAATCTAAAGCTATAGAATATGGTGGAGAGGTAACTATTCCATCAATGCTTTCATCTTCTAAATCTAATTTTCTAGCATCACCTCTTCTAATATCTACTTTCCCTAGTTTCAAATTCAATTCATTAATACTTTTTTTAAAATCTTTAACTGATGCCAGCATTTTTTCAACATTTATAGAAAATGATTGAGTAAAATTCTTTTTTCTTCTACTTGCATCACTGTGAGCAATCATTTCTGCAATTTTAAAGAAATTTTTAACTTTTTCATCAGTAATGTTTTCTATAAACTTCTGCAAAGTTAATACTTTTGTATTAAAACTACTTAAGCCAAAATTAGAATTATTTATTTTAATAACTCCATCTTTTATCTTCTCAATTTTATCTAAAACAAAAACAGACTCTGTTTTTACTTTTGATTGTAAAACGCAAAGTGGAGAAATATCAACTCCTATGCAATTAATCCCCATAACTTGCGATTCTACTGCGGTTGTTCCACTTCCAATAAAAGGATCCAAAACAGTTTCTCCTTCTTTTAATCCAATAAAATTAAGTAATGCCCTAATCATTTGAGGATGAAATTTTCCTTTATATGGATAAATCCAATGAGTAAGGTATTGATTTATGGATTTAGTTTGATTATATTGAACTAATCTCTCATAAATTGTAGTTTTTCCATTTATCCTTTTAAAGTAAGCCACCCTCTTAACTAATAAATCTTCATCCCCCTCTTTCAGAATAAATTTCCTTAAACTGTTTGCAACATCAAAATTTGCTCCTAATCCTTTTAATTCTAATTGTGCCAATGCCAATTCATATATAAATTGAACACGATCCATTAACTCTAATTCTACCATCATAACCTAATTAATTTCAACTTAATAAAGCTCACCTAAAAAGGAATTTAGATAAAATTATCTTTTTATTAATTAAACAATAAAATGGTTTTATGGAAGAAACAAAATTAAGAGTGCCGGAAGGAAATGAAGTTATTGGGATTGTTGAGGAAAAGTTGGGAGGTGCTCATTTTAAGGTTTATTGTATGGATGACAAAATACGGATTTGCAGAATTCCCGGGTCAAAAAAAAGAGATATGTGGATAGATCTTGATATGGTTGTTCTTGTTAGGCCTTGGGAAGCGCAGCCAGATGACAGAGGAGATATCATAGCAAAATATAATGAGCAGCAAATAAATGAATTAAAAAGGAAGGGTTTTTTAAAATAATATAAATTATGCCTCAGTAGCTCAGTTAAGCCTTTTTAGAAAAAAGGTTTAGAGAAATTGGTAGAGCGCGTGCTTGGTAAGCACGAGGTCCTGGGTTCAATCCCCAGCTGGGGCTGACTTGATTACTTATATATCCTCTTTAGTAGTTAGCAAAAGAACTAAAAACTATGGAAAGTATCAGCTGTGGCTTAAATCAAATATTTTGATTTATATTATATGGACTTTAGAGAAATTGAGAAGAAATGGAGAAAAAGATGGGAAGAAGAAAAGATATTTGAATCAAACTTAGATAATAGAGAAAAATTCTTTGTAAATGTTGCCTATCCTTATGTGAATGGTTATGGGCATCTTGGTCATTTATTTACATTTCTTAGAACTGAAATTTTAGCAAGATTTAAGAGAATGCAAGGATATAATGTTCTTTTCCCGCAGGGATTTCATGCAACCGGGCAGCCAATTGTTGCTGCAGCAAAGAGAATAAAAGAAAAAGAAGAAAAACAAATAAAAATTCTAAAAGATATGGGCATCCCTGAAAAAGATATAGATAAGTTTTCAGATGTAAATTATTGGATAGAATATTTTCCTGAGAAATGGAAGGAAGATTTAAAAAATCTTGGTTTCTCAATTGACTGGAGGCGGAGTTTTATAACTACCGAAGCAAATAAACCTTATGATAGTTTTGTAAAATGGCAATTTATGAAATTAAAGGAAAAAAATCTTATATATAAAGGAAGTCATCCTGTTATTTTCTGCGAGAAATGCGGGTTTCCAATAGGGGACCATGATAGAGTAGAAGGAGAAGGAGTTGTTCCTGAAGAGGTTATTTTATTAAAATTTGAACTTGGAAAAATTAAACTTCCTGTAATGACTTATAGACCAGAGACAATATATGGAGTAACTAATCTCTGGATAAATCCTGATGAAAATTATGTTCAAGCAAAAGTTTCAGATGAAGAATGGATAGTATCAAAAGAAATGGTTGAAAATCTTAAAAGACAGAATTTTGAAGTAAATGAAATTAAAGAAGTTAAAGGTTTTGAATTTATAAAAAAGAAAGTTTTAAATCCAGTAACAAAAAAAGAAATAATTATTTTGCCTGCAAGTTTTGTTGACATAAAAGTAGGGTCAGGAATTGTAATGAGTGTTCCTGCTCATGCACCCTTTGATTATGCTGGAATTAAAGAACTAAGGGAAAATAAAGAACTCAGAGAAAAGTATGGATTAAAAGAAGAAGACATAAATTTTGATTTTATCTCGTTAATAAAATTAAAAGAATTTGGTAAATATCCTGCTGTAGAGCTAGTTGAAAAAACTGGAATAAAATCTTTAAAGGAAAAGAATAAACTTGAAAAAGCAACAAAAGAACTTTATAAAAAAGAATTCCATTCCGGAATATTAAAGATAAAAGAGTTTGAAGGAAAAAAGGTTTCTGAGGTGAAAAATGAACTTAGTGAAAAATTCATAAAAGAAGGAATAGGTGTTAGATATTTCGTGCTTCCTGAAAAAGTAATTTGCAGATGCCTTAATGAAGGAGTAATCAAAATTGTTAAAGACCAATGGTTTATTAACTATAACAACAAAGACCTGAAGAAAAAAGCACATGAACTTGTTGATAAAATGAAATTCTATCCTCCTGAAATAAGGGATAACTTCCACTATACAATTGATTGGCTTAAGGATTGGGCATGCACAAGAGACAAAAAAACATCAATAGGAACAACGCTTCCTTTTGATGAAACTCAAGTGATAGAAAGTTTGTCTGACAGCACTTTGTACATGGCTTATTATACAATTTCGCATTATCTTCAAGATGGAAAATTAAAAAGTGATAAGATTCTAAATGAAGAATTTTTTGATTATGTTTTTCTTGGAAAAGGAGATATTGATAAGGTATCAAAAAGCAATAATATTGCTCCATCCACTCTAAAAAAAATGAGGGAAGATTTTCTTTATTGGTATAAGAATGGTTTTCAGGTGAGAAACTCGGGAAAAGACTTAATTCAAAATCATCTTACATTCTGCATATTAAACCATGTTGCAATTTTCCATAAGGAAAATCTTCCAACAGGAATTAGTGTAAATGGTCATGTTATGTTGAATGGGGAAAAGATGAGCAAAAGCAAAGGGAATGTTGTTTTTATAAAAGATGCAATTAAAGATTATCCTGCTGATATTCTCAGATTTATAGTTGCCTATGCCGGAACAGCTGGTTTGGATGACGCAAATATTGAATTGAAAAAAAGCAAATCAATTGAAGCAAAGTTAAAAAGATTCTATGAGTTCGCAATCTCGGACCATAAAACTAGAGAAGAATATAAAACAATAGATAAATGGTTTGAATCTGTAATGAACCGGACAATGAAAAAAGTTTATGAGAGCTATGAAAATCTTGAAATAAAATCTGTTTTGCAGATAGGGTTCTTTGAATTGCAAAATTATTTCAAGTGGTATAAAAGAAGAGCAATAGATTACAATAAAAAACTTTTATCAAAATTCATTGAAGTACAGACAAAAATCCTTGCCCCTATTACTCCATTCCTGTGCGAGGAAATCTGGGAAAAAACAGGAAATAAAGGGTTTATCAGTTTAAGTAAATTACCAAAAGTTGATGAAGAAAAAATAGATGAGATTGCTGAGAAAAAAGAAAAAATAATTTCAAATCTTTTAAATGATGTAAAAGTTGTAATTGATTTAACAAAGATTAAGCCAAATAAAATTAAAATTGTTGTTCCTGAGGAATGGAAATACAGATTATTTTATAAGTTAGAAAAAAAACTTAAAGAAACAAAAAATTTTGGAGAATTAATGAAAGAAGCAATGAAATTTGAGGAAGGTAGAAAAAAACCGAAAGAAATCCAGAGATTAATTAAAAGGATTTTAAGTTCGGGAATTGATGTTTTCTATCAAAACGAAGAAAAATTATTAAAAGAAAATAAAGAATTTTTTGAAAAAGAGTTCAATTGCAAAATTGAAATAACAAAAGAACAGGTTAAAGAAAGTTGGCCTGGAAAATTTGGAATTGTGGTTGAATAGTCTTTAGCCGAACAAAGCACTTAATCCAGCTGCTGCTTCTTCTTTCTTTTCTTCCTCAACTTTTTTCTCTTCTTTCTTTTCCTCAACTTCTTTTGTTTGTTCTTTTGTGGTTGGTGCCTGAGAGGAAACTGCACTGCTCAAAATCTCATCTATATTTACTCCTTTTAGGTTTTCTGCTGTAACTTTTGCCATTGCTTTATCAACTTTAACACCTGCTACTTCAAGAATTTTGGATATTGCCTCCTCTGTAATATCTTTCTTTGCCTCATGCAACAACAAAGCTGCGTGTATATATTCAAGTCCCATAATAAAATAAAAAAACTTTAAAAGATAAACTATTTCTTTATTAACTCCTGTCTTTCAAGATAAGTTCTTAAATGAGATTTGTCTCTAAAAAAACCTCCGCTTGCCTTTCTGTATAAATCTCTATAGACAAATTTTTCAATCTTTCCGCTTTCAAGAAGTCTTTTTAATTCATGTCTCAAACCTCTAATTTTAATAATCCATCTTCTCTTCTTATTCAATCTAGAATATTTTGCTCCTTTTCTACTTCCAACACCTTTTCTTTCTTTTTTATGAATTGACAGATTTTTTTTCTCTGGCAATTTTCTTATTGCCTTTTTTTTAATTAGAATTCTAAAATCCTCTGCAGTTATTGCTTCATCTATTTCTTTTTTCTGTTTTGGGTCAAACCAGACTCTTGACTCTCCAACTTTTAAGATTCTTGCTGCTAATCTCCTCTTATCCATATAACTTTTTTCTTTTTAAAATATTAAACCTTTCTCTCAATCAGATAATGAACAAATTCTTTTAATAATTCTTTTGCTTTGCCCTCTTTCAATAACGGCTCTGCTTCTTTCCAAGATTCTTCAACAATTTTCCTTGCTTTTTTTCTTGCATAATCTAATGAATTGTATTTCTCTAAAATTTTTATAGCCTCCCTAATCTCTTTTTCTGTATTTTCTTCTTTATCCAAAATTTCCAATAATCTCTTTTTCTCTTCTTCTGTTGCTTTTTGCAAAGTATAAATAACCATCAAGGTTCTCTTTCCTTCTTTTATATCATTTCCAAAGCTTTTTCCAAATTTTTCTCTTTCCTTACCTCTTAATGCAATATCCAAAATATCATCTTGTATTTGAAATGCAACACCTATTGATTCTGCAATTTTTCCAACTTTTTCTATAGTTTCATTATCTGCATTTGCTAAAGTAGCTGCAATTTTAGCGCTCATTCTTGCCAAGCATCCTGTTTTATAAGCGCACATTTGTAAATACTCTTCCTCGCTAATTTCCCTTGCCTTTCCTTTATGCCAGTATATGTCAGTTCCCTGCCCCAAACTTACATTAATCATTTCCTGGGTGAAAATTTCATATACTTTTTCTTTTATTTTGGTTTCTAAATTTTTATTTTTTATTACTGCAATTAGAGGAAAAAAATACAGAAAATTTCCAGCATTAACTGCTATATCTTCGCCAAATATATGATGAAGACAAGGTTTGCCTCTTCTTAATTCTCCATTATCCTCTATATCATCAATTATTATAGTTCCGTTATGAATGAGTTCAGGTATTATAACTAAATCTTTTATCAGCTCCTTATTCTTAGCTCCTAGGGCCTCATAAATCAAGAGAAAAAGGATTGGTCTCCATCTTTTTCCACCTCTATCTAAAAAATCCCAAATAGGGTCTATCAAAGATTTCTGAGCACTATCTAAATTATATCTGTATCTTGGTTTTCCAAAGATTTCTTCAAGCCACTTTTTACTTACTTTCCTCGGCAAATATTTTTCAATAATTTTATTAACCTCTAATTTTAATTTCTCCATTTCTGTAACTAATTCCATTATTTAAATAGATTTAATTATTTTAACAGTTTCTTCCAAACTCAAAACTTTTTCTTCTCCTGTTTCCATATTTTTGAGTTTAACTTTTCCTTCTTTTAATTCTTTCTCTCCAACAATTATAGAATAAGGAATTTTGTTTCTGTCTGCGAATTCCAAATTTTTGCTTAATCCTCTGCCAATTAAGTCAAAGTCTGTATTTATATTTTTTCTCAACTCCTTGACAATTGGCAAGAATTTTTCAGCTGAAATTCCAACAGGAATTAAATAAGATTGCACTTTTGATTTTTTCTCTGGTTTCAAAATAGAGGCAATTGCATCTATCCCAAAAGAAACTCCAACAGAAGGCAAATCTTTGTTTATCAGGTTTTTAAATAAATTGTTATATCTTCCTCCTCCTGCCAGAGAAGAACTCATCTTTTCTGAAAAAACTTCAAATATTAAGTCAGTATAATAAGCAAGACCTCTGGCTAAAGAAGGGGACAACTTGATTTTTTTTAACCCTTGAATTTTTGAAAGTCTGACAATCTCCTTTATATCATCAACATTTATTTTTTTACTTAATTCTTCCAAAATTTTTTCATTTTTTCCACTAATTTCAATTAATTTGAAAATTTTACTTATTTTATTTTTATCCAATCCTTTTTGCATTAATTCTTTTTCAACCCCTTTTCTCCCAATTTTCTCTAATTTATCTATTGTCAAAATAATAGAATTTTGAAAATTTTGATCTCCTTCTATTCCAGCATATTTCAAAATCTGAAATAAAATCTTCTTATCATTTAATCTTATTTCAACATCTATGTTCAACTTTTTAAAAACCTCCTCAAGAATTGAAAGGATTTCTAAATCTGCAAATTTTGAATTTGTTCCAATAATATCTGCATCAAATTGAGTAAATTCTCTTTCTCTTGCCTTCTTTACAGGACCATCCCTGAAAATTTTTCCGATTTCATATCTTTTGAAGGGAAGTTTTATATTTGGATTCTCATTCAAATATCTGGCAAGAGTGATTGTCAACTCATATCTCAAACCCAATTTTCTATTTCCCTGGTCTTTTAATTTGTAACATTCTTTTAAAATCTCTTCTCCTCCCCCATATTTTGAAGAAAGTAAGGAATAAGGTTGCAAAATTGGTGTTTCTATTGGATTGAACCCATATCTTTCCAGAACTTCTTTTATAATTTTTATAATTTTCTCTCTCAAGATTTGCTCTTCTGGAGTATAATTTTTTGTTCCTTTTAGAGTTTCTGTTTCCATAACATAATCTATTCAAAATTATATTCTGATTTTTCTTTCTGTTCAAATTAAAATAAATATCTATACTTCAGAACTTTTCTCCCTCAACTTAGAACTCTTATATTTCTCCGGTTTAAAAGGTTTCATCCTTTTTATTTCTGGTTCCAAACCGATTTCTTTTAATTTGTTTCTGAGAACATCCTCATCAACATTTTGATCATAACCCAAACACAAAACATCAGGATTTTCTTCTTTTACAACTTTAAGTTTATCTTTTTTGTCACCAAGCACAACTTTATCAACAATTTTAAGTTCTTTTATTTTTTTCAGTCTTTCTTCTTCAGTCTGTGCAGGTTCTCTTCCTTTTTCCTCTCTAATTGTTTTATCTCTTGCCACAACAACAATTAAATAATCTCCCTCTTTCTTTGCCTGTTCAAAATAATTCAAATGTCCGGGATGTAAAGGATCAAAAGTTCCGAAAACCATTACTTTCTTAGACATAATAAGATTTCCTACTAACTTAAAGTAAATTTATCTAAAAAATTGCCTCAAAAAGCTTTATAAATACTAATTTAATAAGTATTATGGGAGAAATGTTAGTTGTTCAATCAAAAGTAAGAGAAGTAGCAAAGGAAGAAGATGTAAATGTTGGAGGTGATTTTGTAGATAGTCTCTCAAAGAAAGTTGAAGCAATGATTAAGGAAGCTGTAAACAGAGCAAAAGCAAATGGAAGAAAAACATTGAGAGGATATGATTTGTAATTTTTTTATTTTTTATCATTTATTTTACATTTATGCAGGAGTAGCCAAGCGGTCAAAGGCGCTGGACTCAAGAAGTTTATTGAACAAAATAATTTTATGTTGGAGAAATCCAGTCTCTTAGTGAGTTCGCAGGTTCGAATGAAATCCGAAAATCCTGCCTCCTGCATTATGCTATCTCTGTCTCATGCACTTAAGAAGATTTATGTTATTAGAAAACTACTTATTAAATGAGAGGAGTCTATGTATTAATTATTTTAATTACTAGAAATACAAAAATAAAAATTGGTGCTCTGGGGGAAATTAAATTTGCAAAAGGAATTTATGCCTATGTTGGGTCGGCGCAAAATAATCTGGAAAAAAGGATTGAAAGACATCTAAAGAAAAATAAGAAAAAATTTTGGCACATTGATTATTTGACTGCAAATAAATTTGTAAAAATTGTGAAAGTATTTTATAAACTTGCAAGAAAATCTGAAGAATGCAGAACTGCAGAAAAATTAAGAAAAACAGAAATTCCTATAAAAAATTTTGGATGTTCTGATTGCAATTGCGAATCGCATCTATTCAAAATTGAAAATGAAAATATTGCAGATAAGGGATGGAAATTATGGAAATTGAATTATTGATTATTGCTCAAATTTCTCTCTAACCACTTTCTTACAAAATCTTCAGGATAGGCTCCAATGAATTCATCAACAATCTTTCCATCTTTAAACAATTTAACATTCGGAATGCTCATAATACCATATTTCTGACTTGCAAGAGGGGCTTCATCCACATTTACTTTTGCTAAAATAAACTTTCCTTTATTTTCCTTTGCAAGTTTTTCCAGGGTTGGACCAAGCATTAAACAAGGTCTGCACCACTGCGCCCAAAAATCAACAACAACAGGAATTTTTTTTGATTTTTCTATTACTTCCTCCTCAAAATTTGAATCATTAACTTCTATTTCAGTTTGAACTTCCTTAGCTTTTTCCATTAATTTCTTTATTCTTTCTTTTTTTAGTCTTTCTAATTCTTCATCCATTCTATATTTTTATTTTAAACTTTAAGTTAATTTTTTTCTTTCCAACATAACACAAATATTATAAACAACTTCTATGTTATTTTCCTGGCAGAAATTAACAGCTTTTTTAGATTCTGATCCGGGCTGCATCCATACCTTTCTAATTCCCAATTTTTTGCATTCTTTCACAATTTGTTCTGTAACTCTTGGTTGAACAACAAGATTAACAACATCCGGTTTTTCTGGCAAATGAGAAAGAGAGGGATAACATTTTTCTCCGTCAATTTCATTTGCATTCGGATTTATTGGATAAACTTTATATCCAGCCTCTTTTAGATTTTTATAGACTTTGTATCCATATTTCTTTTTATCTCTTGAAACACCGACAACCGCAAAAATATTTTCTTTTCTTAAGAACTCTTTAATTAATCTTTCATCCATTTTCAATTCTTTTCTCTTGTAGGCTCTTTTAATCTAACTAATTTATTTTCAAAAAAATTATCAATGACTTCTTTCGCTGTTTCCCCCTTTGTTTTATAAACATCAATTAGTTTGTCTCTCAAAATATGCAGGGAGATTTCTCCAATTTCTTTTGTTATGAGAACATCAACTTTTTCTTTTATAATAAAATGTGCGGCTTCCAGCCCCGCTCTAACTTCTTTCTTTTTGCATGGATTTTCCTTTGAATAATATCTGGTAATTGAGTTTTTGATTGTGTCAACAAACAAAAAATAATTTGCTCTTCCAAAATGTTCCATCACTTTTGATTCCAAACCCAAAGGTTTCAAAATCGGAATTGCGATTCTGTGTTTGCTTGTTTTGTAAGGTTCAACATGCACAGTAAAGGAATTAACTTGTTTTATCTTTTCTTTAATTTTGTTTTCGATTTCATCTGCAATTTCATGACCTCTTTCAACCTTAATAAATCTTTTGACTTTTATTTTTACTTCTCCAAAAATGAATGGGCCAGATTTTCTTAATTTCAGATCTGTAAAATCATCAACACCTTTTACACTCTTTATGATTTTCTTTATTTTCTCTTCCTCTTCTTTACTTGGGCTGATATCCATCAAAGAAAAAACAGAATCTTTTATGGAAAAAATTCCCACTTTTAGAATTAATAGGGAAATTATCATTGAAGTAATTCCCTCAATGCATGGAATTTTGTAATAATTCAGAAAGATTGCCAAAAAAACAAAAATTGAAGAAATGCCATCAACAAATCTTTCCTTTGAATTTACAATCAGCAGTTCTGAATTTATGCTTTTTCCGGTATTTTTCAAATATTTTGATATAGATATTGAGACAAGAGAAGAAATTAAAGCGACCAACATTGCAAGAAAGGGGATATCAATTTCTGAAACAATAAAGAGTCTTGAATAACCTTCAATTAACAATTCGCATGCAGCATATAAAATAAAAAGTGAAACGAACAAAGTTGTTAGAGATTCAACCTTGTAATATCCATAGGGAAACTTTTCATCCGGCTTTCTCTGCGCTATTTTCAATCCAAACCAAGAAGCAATATCAATTGTTAGATCAGTTAAATTGTGCAGAGCATCTGCAACCAAAACAACACTTCCGGATAAAAAACCCACAATTCCTTTTCCAACTGTCAGCAAAAACGAAATCAAACCCGCTTTTTCTACCGCCTTTTGACCTTTCTTTAAATCTATTGACATAATTAGTATTTGAATTGGTTTATAGATAAATATTGTTTACAAAAGTAAATAAATATTTAAATACTTTTATTTACAAAAGTAAATAAAGCAATTAGCACATACGGACTATAATTTCAAATATAAATGATGTTAAAAAGGAAAACAATATTATTTATGTGCCGATAACATTTTTTTCATTTGTGTAGGCGAGATGAAATCAAAACTATAAACATTCAATCTTTAGACGAATTTTCTATTTTCGGTATTTTCGTTAAAAGAGACATTAAATTTACAAAAGCGCAGAAAAATAAAAAACCCAGAACAATAAGAAAGATAAATGTTGTTATTACGATGACATCTAAAGTATTTACTTTAAGAACATTAAAAAAATAATGAAAAATAATAATTTCTTCATTTTTTGCTTGGGTTAAAATTTCGTAGAACATATAAAAAAATAAACTTAGAAAACCTATGATCGCATATAAAATAGATATTGTAAAAAAACTTTTTCTAAATTCAAGATTATCTTTAAAAAAAGAACCGGCAGTAAAACTAAAACCCGAAATTGCAAAAGTAACGGAAGATAGAGTTAAAAAGAAATCAATATTTGTAATTGAAAAATAGAGAAACACAATTGATATTACACATCCGTATGAGAAGTTTATAAAAAGATTGATAGGACATTCAATTTTTAAATATCTTCTAATAGCATTAAAAATTTTATTTTTTTCTTTAATAAAGTATAAGCAAAAAGAACTTACAACAATGATCACAGTTAAATCTATTACTACATATCTCAAAACAAAAATTGGTGTATTTATTAATACATCACAGATGTAATTTATTAAAAACAGTAGTAAATAAATGATAATTCCGATAATAATTCCTACTCTCAAATATTTTTTGACAGTTTTTCTCTGACCATTTTCCATAAAAATAAACAAATATTTACAATAAATCCCCCAACCTAAATTTGTACAGCTTGCCTTCATAAATCAAAACTTCAAAATTCTCAAGATCAACTTTTCTTAAAATTGGAGAAAGGAGCTCGCTTTGTGGAACTTTATTAATCTCTGTTCCTGGCATTATTGGGGAGAAGGCTGGTAATACAATTAAAGTTTTATCCAAATATTTGCCCTTCAGAAAACATTTGAACTTGTATTTTCCTATTCTCTCTTTGATTACAACAGCTGGATGTTCATGGGCAACAATAATAACTTTAACATTTTTCGGAATCTCGTACTCAACATGTCCGTGCTCGAAAAAATAATCTCCGAGTGCTAAGTAATTCAAAAATTTTATATTCCTCTTTTTTAAAATCGGTATCAAATAGTTGTCATGGTTTCCTCTAACAACAATAATTTCAACTTTTCCTTGCAGAGTATCAAGCAAGTCAAGAGTCTCATTCCACTCTTGGTTTAAAGAACTTCCGAACTCATGCTTAACATCTCCGTTTATTAAAAGCTTCTCAGGCTTGAATTTCTCAATTAATTTGATTAAATTTTCCTTAATTTTATCATATTGGCTTTTCGGAATAAAATAGCCAGAACTTTCAAGAGATTGCTCGTAACCTATATGCAAATCAGCAACAACAAGAATTTTCATTTCCTCTATAAATAAAGAGTTCTCATAAAAAACAGGGTCCATAATTAAGAGGAAATTTCCTTCTCTATCTGCTTACTGAATTTTTCCAATATTTTTCTTTTATCTTCAAGCATTAGAATATCTGTCAAACCAAGTAAAACAATATTGTGAGCAAAAGGGGTTGGGATAGAGGTTGAGAAGAATTTCAATTTTAATTCCTTATTTTCAATTTTCTCTAAAATTTTTTTAGCATTTTCAATATCCATCTTATCTTCCAAAATTTCTCTGTAAGTTTCCTCAACAATCGGAAAATTTTCTATTTCTTTTGCTATATCTAACAATAAAGACGCTGATAGTTGCTGTTTTCTGACTTTTATCTCATGACCTTTATAATTTTTTAAAATCATCAGAGCCCGAGTTGAGCAATGTCTAAAATACCTCTTCATCAGCTCTGTTTTTTCTATTGCTTTTTTAATAATCTCTTCAATATTCTTGTGATTTAACCTCTTAATAAATTCTGTTTTAATAGATTTTTTCGGGAAAATTAAGCAAAAGCCATTATCAGTTACAGCAATACCAACATTGCATTTATTCTCAATTCCGCCCAAATAAGCATAAACTCTTGATAAAACATCATTCACGCGCCTGCCGAATAAAAAATGGAATATCAATTTTATATCTCTCGCATCTTCATAACTTTCAATAAGCAAATCGTTTTTGTTATACTCTACTCCAAGTTTTTTCAGATAAAGTGCTTCCTGCCTGAAATAATCATAAATTGCCAAAGATGCGTTTTTATCAAGATTGTAATTTTCCATTAAGTATTTTAGGGGCTTTAAATTTTTCAACATCTCTATTCTGAATTTTGAAACATCTAAAGCAATATCAAAACTCAATGGCAGTTGCTCGGAAAACCAACTCGGTATTGTTGGAGCTTCGTGGAAAGCTTCTCTAACTACCGCTTTTAACCCTTTAGACCCAAGAAATTCATAAACTCTGCCTCCAAGAACAAATCTGTCACCTTTGCTCAGATAATCCAAAAAGCTCTCCTCAATGGTGCCAATCAATTTTCTATCTCTTGTATAAACTTTTACAGCAACCTCTGAAGGTATTGTTCCAATATTTAGAGAGTAAATCACCCGAGCGTATTTTCCGCGCTTACCAAACATTTTATTTTCTTCATCATACCATATCTTGCTGTAAACATTTCTCTTCTCAAATTTTTGATGCTTTCCGCTTAAATAATCAAGAACAGAAATAAAGTCCTCAAATTTCAGATTGCGATAGCAATAAGAATTTCTTATTAATTCAAAAGCTTCCTCAATATTCCATTTCTTTTCAATTGCTATACCCATTATATGCTGCGCTAAAACATCTAAGCAATTTCTCGGAATTCTTATTTTATCAATTTTGTTTCTCATTGCATTCCTTGCTATTATCGCGCACTCAACAATGTCATCTCTATCAAAGCAATACAATTTTCCTTTTATTGTATCTTTTAAAGAATGTCCGCTTCTTCCAATTCTCTGCAAGCACCTTGCGATGCTTTTTGGAGAACTAATTTGAATTACAAGATCTATGTAGCCAATATCTATTCCCAATTCTAAAGAGGTAGAGGAAACAATAACCTTTAATTTACCTTCCTTCAATTTCTTTTCAACACCCTTTCTTATTTCTCTTGATAGAGAGCCGTGATGCGCCTCTATTAACTCATCCTTTGAGAGATATTTTTTCAAATTATAGACAACCCTTTCTGTTCCGCTTCTCGTATTTGTAAATATCAATGTTGTTCTGTGCTTTTTCACATCTTCAACTATTTGCTCGTACATTTTTTTAAGTGTTAGCTCTGTTGGAGTAGTTAAAAGAGATTTCACCGGAGAAATTACTTTAAGAGATTTCCGTTTTATAAATCTAACATCAACAATATAGCAATCTCTTTCTTTTTTGCCATCATAACCAATCAAGAATTTTGCAACTTCTTCTAAAGGGGAGATTGTTGCGCTTAGTCCAATTCTCTGAAAGTTGCCAATAAAATTCTGCAATCTCTCTAAAGATAATGAAAGATGAACTCCACGCTTGTTATCAGCGAGAGAATGAATTTCATCTATAATAACCCACCTAATGTTTTTCAAATTTTCCTTAAATTTCGGTGTGGAAAGCATTATTGCCAAACTTTCTGGTGTTGTTATTAAAATGTGCGGAGGTTTTTTTAATTGTTTCTGCCTCTCGCTTTGCGTTGTGTCTCCTGTTCTTATTGCATGCGTTACATTCAGATTTCTAATTTTATTTATCTCTTTCAACGGCTCCTCAAGATTTCTGTAGATATCATTGGAAAGAGCTTTTAATGGAGAGATATAGAGGCAATAAACCTTATCTTCCAATTTGTTTTTTTCTGCAAGATTATAGAGTTCGGAAAGAATTGTTAAAAAAGCTGTGAAAGTTTTTCCTGTGCCTGTTGGGCTTGAAATCAAAACATTTTTGCCTTGATGAATTGCCATTAACCCATATTTTTGAGATGGAGTTAGTTCTTTAAATTTTTTATTAAACCATTGAGCAACATATCTATTCAGTTTGCTCAATATTTGTTTTTTTGTGTGCCCTTTTTTTATTTTGTAAATCATATTCAATTATAAGCCATTCTTAAAGTTTAGAGTAAAATTATAAATTTGCTGGGGCTATGGATTGTATTTAATAATATCGCAAATATTGCAAAGTTTGGGTGAAGTTTTAGAAGAACTGAACCACATATTTGCTGCGTTCACAAACATGCTCTCTAAAATGCTTAATAAAATCACTTAAATCTCTTAACAACTATCTCACGCACTTTTTATTCTTATTTATTGAACTTAAATATAAAAAATGGAAACTAAAATCTATCCTCCGGATGAAGATTCCTATTTTTTAATTGATTGTCTGAAAAAGGAAATCGGGAATAGAAGAATTAAAACTGCTTTGGAGATTGGAACAGGATCCGGAATAGTATCTTTTAGTATTGCCAGTTTTGTTGATAAAATTCTTGCCGTTGATATAAATCCAAAAGCAATTGAATTCGCTAGGGAGAAAGCGGTATTAAAAGGTTTGAAAAATATTGAATTCAAGGTCAGCGACTTGTTTGAAAATGTTTCTGGAAAATTTGATTTAATTTTTTTTAATCCTCCATATCTTCCGGGAAGGGGAGATTTAAGTTGCACTGGAGGAAAGAAAGGGCAAGAGATTATTGAAAAATTTTTATCTAAAGTTTGCAATTATCTTAATAAAGG
>QMZV01000009.1 GCA_003663355.1 Candidatus Aenigmatarchaeota archaeon | reverse complement strand
TTTCTAACATCTCTAATTGTTAAAATATAAATGCAAAAAATAAAACAAATAAGAGAAAGAAATAAATATAATTTTGAAAAAAGAGGGCATGAGATTAGCAAAAAAATTGCACCAATAAATATCATAATTTTTCCAAGAATTGTTGCTCTATTTTTTCCAATAACAATTGGCAAAGTTCTTGCCTTTTCAATTCTATCTCCTCTAATATCTTCAACATCTTTCAAAATCTCTCTTCCGTAATTTCCAAATAAAGCAATTATTGATAAAATTGTTGCCTTAGAAGTTAATAACTCAGAAAAATCACCGAGAATTAAAACTGGAGCCAAAAAAACAGAGCATGCAAGCCAGCTGTCAATTGGATTTCCAAAAACTGTCTTTTTAAATTTTTTTGAATACAAAAAAATCAGAATTGAGTTAAATAAAGCAAGAATAAAGAAATTCAAAGAAACAAAGAAAGAAATTGTTAATCCACCTAAGGATAGAACAAAGTAAAAAAGGAATGCTCTTTTTTTTGATACTCTGCCTGATGGCAATGGCCTCTCAGGTTTGTTTATTTTGTCTATTTCAAAATCAAAGAAATCGTTTATTATATTTCCAGAAGCAGAAATTAAAAAAACCGCTAAGATTGGCAAAATCCAAAAATTAAATGGAAGTTTTACTAATAGAAAACCAACAATCAGTCCAAAAACAGATAATAGGCAAATATTTAATCTAACAAGTTCTAAGTAAGGATTCATAAATCTATTTATTTGTTAATTTTTCAATTATATTCTTTGCTTCATCATCCAAACCGCCAAAATCAATAATTGCAATACTTGAACAATTTACAGGCAATTTTGCTGATTTCCCAAGTTCGGTTTTTGATGGAACTTCAATAAAAGGGACTCCTTTCTCTTTGCACAAAATTGGAAGATGCATCACTATTTCCTTAGGGTCAACATCTTGAGCAGATACAACTAATTTTGCATTTCCTCTTTCAATGTGTTTTGTAACCTCATTTACTCCTTTAACTATCTTTCCTTTCTCTGCAACTTTTTCTATAAATCCATATACAGATTTAATATCTTCTACCATAATTTTAAATTAAAAATATTTAAAGATTATTTTAAGGATTATCTTGCTCCCTCGGCCTCTTTCTCATTTCTTTGTCTTTCTGCTATAGCATAACTTTCATTGCTGTTTCTACTTGCACTTATAATTTCTTCAGCCAATATTTCATACATTTTCTTTTTTTTATTGAAAGTTTTTGCATAACTTCCTTGCACCAACCTTCTTAAAGCAAGGTCCAATCTCTTTTTTGGAGAACAGATTGCGGGTTTTCTTGCAATAATCCCTCCAATTTGCTGCGAAACTGTTAATTCATAAGGAGCAGAATTTTCTATTGCTTGAATAAAAACAGAAATTGGATTCTTTTTTGTTTTCTTAGCAATAATATCAAAAGATTTTTCAACTATGTTATAGATTGTTTGGTATTTTCCAGAGCACAGCCCGCTAGTTAGTTTGTGCTTTTTTCCTTTATGCCCTGGAACCATTAGATGAGTTATCAGCTTCTCAATTATGTGTTTATTTTTTGTTTTCCCATCTGTTTTCGGCAAAATCTTTTGTTCCAAATTAATATAACTCTTCAATCCTAAGTCCTTTACCTCTACATTATATTCCCACTTTCCAAATAATTTGGGTTCCATAAAATTTATTTTTTATTTTTAATATAGTTTCTAAAGTAAAAATCTAATTGGTGGTATAATAAAAACTAAAAAATTCAAATCAAAAAAGATTATTATTCTAATTCTGCTCTTAATTCTTCAAATTTCTCTTCTGCTTTTTCTAATTTTGCTTGTTCTTTCTTTAATTTTTCTATTTTTCTGTTGATATACTTCGTATATGATTTTAGGGCTTTTGTAGCAGCTTTAGCTACTTGCAAAGCATTGTAGTCATAACCAACTTTATACTCAAGATTTTTAAGGTATTTACATGATTTCTCATCCAATCTATCCAATGCCTTTTTATATGCTTCTTTAGCTTTCTCTTTATTATCTTGCTTTGTGTAATTTACCATCTGTCGCAAGTATTCTGCAACCTCTGCTCCACTTTTCCTAAGTTCCTCGGCCATAATTTAAACTATTTAAATTTTATTCCTCCAAAAAGTTTATTTAAATAATTTAATTAATTATGGCATATATTTCAAAGCATTTCAAAAAAAGTTTTGAAGTTTATAAAAGGAATTTTGTTCCAATAATTTTGAGTGTTTTGTTAATTGGAATTATTTATGGTTTGTTCTTTGGATTGAGTATTTTTGCTCTTTTTGGTCCCAAAGGTGTTAACACAATAGCAGAATCTTATATGATGAGCGGAGAATTCACAGATTTTGAATCTCAAGAGTTTTCCGAGTTCCTAAATTTACAAAATGTTGGTTTATTCTTGTTATTTGTGATATTGGGAGGGATTATAGCAATATTTCTTCAAGCTGGTTTTTGGGGTGTTTGTTTTCATGGAATTAAAAAGAGAGTAACTATGAAAACTTTTTTTACTACAATCAGAAAAAGGGGAATTTCTTATTTTTTGGCAAATATTTTGGTTGGAGTAATTGTTTTAACAATCTTAATTTTACTTTTTAGGGTTTGTATAGTTTTATATTTCTTTAGTCCAATACTTTCCACAATAGTATTGCTTTTAGGTATTTTGATGATTACTCCTTTTTTATGGTTTGGTATTTTAATAATTTTTCCTTTTTTTGTTTTATGTTATCCAGCAATAATTTCCGGTAAGAAAATATTAGTTTCTTTAGCTGAAAGTTTATCTCTCGGGAAAAAATATTTTTCAAGTCTGATGTTATTCTTCATTGTTATAATCTTATTATCCATAATAGTATACATTCCCTCCATTATTTTCTCCTATGCAGAATTATTCTTGATTTATCCAACCGCTTATATCATACTTGTTTTTTTGGGACATATAATAATTTATTTTTTGATAAGTCCTTTATTTACTCTTGTAATTTGTTCTTTCTATATTGATGTTAAACAAAAACCAGAGAAAATAAAAAGACAAAAGAGGACAATAAAAAAACAGAAAGGGAAAAGAAAGTGATAATAGAATTTTTAGGAGGTTGCGATGAAATAGGAAGAGAAGCCTTTTTGGTTAAAGATAAAAATACAAATGTTCTTTTGGAGTATGGAGTAGAATTGCAGCCAAATATAAAACTTCCTCTATTGCCGGCAGTAAAAATAGATGGATTCTTTGTCTCTCATGCTCATCTTGACCATTCTGGAATGGTTCCATTAATTTACAAATTTCAAAATCCAACTTTATACGCGACTCCAGCAACCTTGGATTTAATGAATCTTCTGTTAGAAGATTATATAAAAGTTGCAGGTCTTACAAGGGGTTTTTCAGAATATCAAAAATACGATATTGCAAAAATGAATAAGAATTTCAAACCTTGTTTTTATAATCAGAAGTTTAAAATTGGAAACTTGGTAGCAAAACTTTTTGATGCGAGCCATATTCCAGGATCAGCATCTATTTATATTTCTGGTTCAAAATCAATCTTATACACTGGGGATATTAATACAATATCAACTTATTTATTGGATTATAAAGAGATAAACTATCCAGAAATAGATTGTTTAATAATGGAATCAACTTATTCCGAAAGAGAACATCCAGATAGAAAAATTGAAGAAAAGAGATTTATAAAAAAAATTAGAGAATATGAAAATGGTCTTGTATTGCTTCCAACTTTTGCAGTTGGAAGGGCGCAGGAATTATTGCTGATGCTTTATTCAAATGGAATTAAAAGAGAGATTTATTTGGATGGGATGGCTCAAAAAGCTTCAGATATAATTTTATATCATAAAAAGTATATAAATGATGATAGAATCTTAAAAAAAGTTTTAAAAAGAGTTAATTTTATCAGGACAAAAAAACAAAGGGATAGAATTATTAAAAGGGGAGGGATTGTTGTTACAACTTCTGGAATGCTAAATGGAGGTCCAATTGTATATTATCTGAAAAAAGTTAGAAATATGAAAAATACTTGTTTACTTATGACAGGATTTCAGGCAGAAGGGACTCCTGGAGAAAAATTACTTAGAACCAGATATTTTGAAAATTGTGAAAGTAAATTTAAAGTTAATATTGAAATTCAGAAATTTGATTTCTCGGCTCATGCTGGAAGAAGTGGATTATTTAAGTTAATAAAGAGAATTGCCCCAAAGAAAGTTATTTGCGTGCATGGGGAGAACACAAAGAAATTTGCAGTGGAGATTAGGGAAAAATTAGAAATAGAGGCAATTGCTCCAAAAATAGGAGAATTTGTTGAATTGTAAAATTATTACACTGTTATAATTTTAACCTAAATTTATCATTTTCTAATTTAATTATGGTGATAAAAAATGGGAAAGATTACAGAGAATGCAAAATATATAATAAAACTTTCATTAGAAGCAGATTCTCTCGTCGAGAGACCTGATATTGTTGGCGCAATCTTTGGACAAACAGAAGGTTTGCTAGGTCCAGGAATGGATTTAAAAGAGTTGCAGGAAAGCGGAAGGATAGGAAGAATAGATATAAACTTCAAAGAGAGTAAAGATGAGAAAACAAAAGCAGAAATAATAGTTCCTTCAAATCTATCTGCTTCTGAGACAGCCTTGTTAGCAGCAGCTTTTGAAACAATAGACAAAGTTGGTTATACAAAAGCAAGAGTTTGTTTGCAGGAAATAAAAGATATAAGAGAGAGTAAGAGGGCTTTTATAGAACAGAGGAGCAAAGAAATTTTGGAGAAATTGTATGAAAAAACACCAGACACAAAGGAAACTTTGAATAAACTTCAGAGGGATTTAAAAATAAAAAAAATAAGAGAGTACAATGGGTTGGTTGGAGGTCCAGAAGTTTTAAAAAGCAATGAAATTATTATTGTAGAGGGAAGAGCAGATGTTATCAATCTTCTAAAATACGGAATAGAGAATGCAATTGCTATAGAAGGTTCTAAAGTTTTGCCTCAGATAAAAGATATTACAAAAAATAAGATTGTGACAGTTTTCTTGGATGGAGACAGAGGAGGAGATTTAATTTTGAAAAGACTGAAGCAAGTTGTTAATATAAATTACGTTGCAAGGGCTCCAGATGGAAAAGAAGTTGAAGAACTGACAAAAAAAGAAATTTACCAATGTTTGAAAAATAAAAGGAAAGTTTTGATTAAAATTAATAAAAAATTGCCAGAAAACTTCAAAGAAAAACTCAAACCAATAATAAAAGACATGCTTGGAACAAAAGAAGTTAAATTGTTAGATTCTGATTTGAAGGAAATTCACAAAACAAGTTATGATGAACTTCCTCAATTGTTAAAAACAGCAGAGTTAGATAATGTTTCAGTTATTTTAATGGACGGAAAACTCACAAAAGAACTTGCGGAACAAATAGAGAAAAAAGGAATAAATTTGGTTGTATGCTTTGATTCGGAGAGATTCAAAACAAAAATGAAAGTTTTATGCATCCATGATTTTTGATTTTTATTTTTTTTATAATTGTAACTATACTAAGTTAGTATTTTATTTTTCAACTACAACAGCTACAATTTTATCTGAATTAGGACAATGGGTCGCCATAGAACTAACTTTTGAATTTGCATATAACTGATATTCATACAATGTGGAATGATGTTTTTTTGGTTTAAATGAAAACGATACTCTTGTACACTTGCCATTTCCTAATTCTTTAATAGTTTTACTATCATACTCATGCCAAATATCATCATTGTTTCCAAATGTTTCATCACCGTCAATACTCCAAATATCTCCACCTTCAATCTCTAAATCTTTAATGGTTTCAGCGCCCTCATTGCAAACTTCTACTTCAATTTCATAAGTTTTCCCATATTCAAATTCATATTTGTCTCCGATCCAAGGATCTTTCTCTACAAACTTTCCAGGAACATTTACAAATTTGACAGTAACACAATTTTCATCTTTTGGCCATTTCAAGCACTGTGTAACAAAATAAGCTCTTGTTCCTGTTAAATCTGCTCCAATTATTTTTGAGTCTCCTGAACAAGGATTGTGCCCTGGGTTATCTTCTTTTTCGCCATTTCTATCTATTTCAATAACCCTATCCTTTTTTGTGTCTTCATCAATACACTCATATTTTATTGTGTCTTTCAAATCCATTGCAACATATTTAAGATAAATATAATTATTTATCCAATCCCCTTTCCATAAATATTTTTCATCATTAATATTTAGATATTCATCGCTGTGCTTTGGTACAAACTCTGTATCAATTCCTCTATCAATTCTCAGTCTTATTCCTCTGTTTCCGCTAACTTTTTCAGGATTATCTGCACTCTTATTATTAATACTTGCAAAGGTTATTTCAAATTCTTTTTTTCCGCAGTAAAAATTAAATTTATTACAGTGCGCTGTGTATGGCCACTTGCAAGCAGTTTGCCAATATTCAAAATCAAAATAGCCTACTTCTCCAACATTTAACTTGCCTCCTTTTTCTAGTTCAATAGCTTTTGCTGGGACCCCAGGAATCTCTGATGGAGGGACATATTCAGCAACTTCAGGCAAAATTGTAAAACTTAAGGATTTTATTTCTTTATAATCATACTTAATTTTTACCTCAAACTTCTTCTCTTCTATATCTTTTACATAACCGGAAGAAAATGGGAGGGAAGCTGTTTTTTGAAGTTTATTTATTTCACAATCTTCAATTGATTTACAACTAATTCCTTCAATCTTAATATCTCTAAACTTCAAAATTCCTCCTCCAAGGGGGTATACTTCTATATTTGCATAAGCTGTTCCTCTCCCCTCTTTAATCTCTATAGGAGGCTCTTTATTTAATTCCACAACAACCCTTATAAGATTATCTGAAAAAGAATAAGTTTTTTGTCTCTTTTGGACTGGTTCTCCTCTTGTCTCACATTCTCTTAAATACTCAGAATCAGCAAAAAGAATTGGAAGATAAAAAACAAAATCTTTTGAAATTGTTGTTTCAACACTTACTTTTGAAGGAGTTTCTGCTGAAACATTTGGAGCTTTTAATTTAAATTCCAAAGTTTTTTTCTGCAATCCTGACAATTCTGTCTCCTTATAAGTTTCAGGAATATTAAAAAGCCCTGAATTTATTATCTTTGCACTCACTTTATATTTTTCTTTCTTATCCAGATTATCAAGAATTAAATAAAGATAGGTTATATCTTGAGATTTAACTCTGGTTAAATCAGAACTCAAAGAAATTGTCAATGGCTTTGTCGGCTCAATTCCCGAACTATTAGGAAAATATGGAATGGTGCATCCTGACAAAAAGACAATGAGAAATAAAAACAGAAAGATGAAGTTCCTCATAATTATCTCATAATTAAACTAAAAATATTGTATAAGCAACCAGTCCTAAATAAATTAAAAGCATTAAAACCGCTTTTGGTTTTGTTAAAATCATTTTTTCCGCAAAAATATATAATACAAGTACAGTAGAAGCTAAAAGTCCAAATACAATGGTCATGCTTTCAACAGAGATAATTACAGGAATTTTAATTAGACGGGCTATAAAAATGGGAAGTCCCAAACCAACAAGTATATCAAAAATGTTTGATCCAAAAACATTTGAAGAAGCATCAGAAATATCTCCTTTTTTTGCATTAGTGGCCGATACAACCAAATCAGGAAAACTTGTTGCAGCAGCGATAACTGTAAAACTTATAATAATAGGAGGTATTCCAAGAAAATGGGAAAGAGAAATAGCATGCTCAACTAAAAAATAGCTTGAAACAGCAATAATCAACAAGGTAAATAACATTATTCCTATTTCAAATCTAACCTTCGTCTTTCTTTTTTTCACTCTTTTCTTTGGCAATTTAGGACCATGTTTAAAAAATTCAAGCAAATTAGTTACATAATTTTGTGTACTTCCGTGTCTGAAGATTTCAAAAATATACAAAAAATAGGTTCCCAAAAATATTATCGCAACTGAAACAGACCATTCTTTTGAAAAGAAAATTGCAGTTAAAAGAATTATAATTGTCAGATTATAAAATAATCCATCTCTATGAACAACTTCGTCACTAACTTTAAAAACTACTGGAGCTAAAAAAACACAAACCGCAGGAATTATAAGAATATTAAATAACGCGGAGCCAACAATTGTCCCAATCCCAACTGAAAACTCATGAAAAACAATTAAACTAAATAAAGAAATCATTAACTCCGGCATGGAACTGGAAATTGCATCTAAAGTTGCTCCTTTAGCAGATTTTGAAAGCCCCAAATAATCTCCAACTTTACTAGATGCAGAAGCAAAATATTCTCCTGAATAATATATAGAAATTGAAGTTATCAGAATTACAAAAACACTTAACCACATAATTAACTGATTTATTTTTATTTTTTCTTTGTAAAATAATCCAAAAACAATTGTGTTAATAATATTTACAAATGTAAAATTGTTGAATGGTAGTACAGTCAAAAATTATTAATAAAAGTTTCGTTAAAAAAATTTTTTACAGCTTTTTCCTCATACGAATCATTTAATACGTTTTTTATTTTTTGATAAAACTCCATATTATTCTCTCTTTGTGATTCTATTGCTTTTTTTGCCAAGGTTCCGTAAAACTTATAATATTCATCAGCCATTTTATCTATTTCGTCTTTTGAAATATTCATATTTAAGTAATCTGCAGCTTCCTTTGCATATTCTTTATCAAGATATCCAAATTCAGAAAGATTAAAATAATATGGACCTTCTTTTATCAATATATTATCTTTCGATATTATTGCACGTATATCAGCAGATGAATATTTTATTTTCAAGTTATTAAGAATATCTCTTGTGCAAGTTGGTTTTACAGTTATAGAAAAATCAAAAGATTTATCTTTGTTTAGATATTCTGAGCTTCCTACAATAAATGTTCTGTTTTCTTTGATGTACTCTTTAAGTTCATCAGGATTAAAAGGTATATCTCCTACAGCAGCAACTGCATGACCATTATCTATAATGACAAAGGCGGGGATATTTTGAGTATTATAATAGCTTGCATATAATAATGAGTAATCTTCACAATCACCTATTTTAGTTTTTATTAATTCTGAAGGAGGAATAATATCATTTGGATGATCT
The DNA here is from genome assembly GCA_003663355.1 of Candidatus Aenigmatarchaeota archaeon. Classification (GTDB taxonomy): domain Archaea; phylum Aenigmatarchaeota; class Aenigmatarchaeia; order QMZS01; family QMZS01; genus QMZS01. The sequence continues at coordinate 11,744 of QMZV01000009.1, read as the reverse complement.
AGTACTGGAAGGATAATATTAATTGTATAATTTTCTTTCTCTCCCACTAAAAACTTATAACAATTCATTTGTGGAGCAATTTCTTTATTATTTTTTAATATAGAACCAAGTTCTACTAAAGCTTTAAAAGTTTTGATATTTTCAGGGATTTTGTTGTCGTCTATTGCTATATCAATACCAAAGGATCCCTGCCCTGTTATTTTAAAATTATAAGGTACAATTTCATGAAGATTTACATTATCCGTAATGTTATCAAAGCGGTATGAAAATCCTTTTTCATGCAAGGTACTATTAATTTTTTCCATGTTTTCATAGACATGATCTTTTAGATTATTTTGATCTTTCTTTCCAATAAAACTTGCACCAAAGATAATTCCTGCTCCAATTAGACCCATCCCAACAACAGCCCCAATCTTTTTCAGAGTTGAATGTTTGTCTCCTGGCTTTTTTCCTTCATCAATGTAACTTTTTTTATCTTTTACCTCTTCGTAAGAATCTCTTAACCTTTCGCATTGAACTTTAATATAGTCAGTAAGAACAAATTTATTGTAAGGTTCTAATTTCTTCTGCAATTTTTTTTCTTTTTTGGCAAGCTCTCTAACATATTTGTTAAATGGATTGTAACGACTAAGAAACCTTGTAGATCTCAATTTTTCGTTAATTTTTTCAAATTCATGCATAAGTTTAACATGTTCTTTTGGATCATAACCATCTTCTCTGAGATTATAAAGACCTTCATCTTCTACTAACTCTAAAATATAATTTTCCATTCTTGTAATTTGGTCACTTAATCTGTTCCCCAATGTATTGCAGTCATCTGTCATAACTATATAGTGATTAATACTATATAAAGACTTCTATTGTTGAAGATATATATCACAACACATATTTTCTTTATTTTTACTTATTTTTTAATTAATAATATGGATATCAATTTATTAAAAAAATTAAGTGAAACCCCGGGTGTTTCAGGTTTTGAGACCGAGATTAGGGAAGTGATAAAAAAGGAGATTTCAAAATATGCAGATAAAATAACGGAAGATACTCTTGGAAACTTAATCGCCCTAAAAAAAGGTTCTGCAAAAAACAGAAAAAAAATCGCTTTTGTTGCACATATGGATGAAGTTGGTCTTGTTGTGAAAAGAATAAATAAGGGCTTCATAGAATTCTCAAAAATCGGGGGAATTGATGATAAAATTTTGCTCTCTGAAAGAGTTATAATAAAAGGAGAAAAAGAAATAGAGGGAGTGATTGGCTCAAAACCTGTCCACTTGCAAAAGGAAGAAGAAAGAAAAAAAATTATCAAATACGATGAAATGTACATAGATGTTGGGATGACGGGTAAAGAAAAATTAAATATTGAGAAAGGCACACCCATCTATTTCAAATCAGAATTTAAACAATTGCAAAAAAACACTTTTATTGGAAAAGCTTTAGATAACAGACTTGGAGTTTATTGTTTGATAGATATTTTAAAGAGAATAAAAAATCCAAATGATATTTACTTTATTTTTTCATCTCAAGAAGAAGTCGGATTGAAAGGTGCGAGAACTGCAGTTTATTCAATAGAGCCGGATTTAGCCATAGTTATAGATACCTCAATTGCTGGAGATGTTCCATCTGTTTCTGAGAAAGAAAGCGAAATAAAGCTTGGAAAAGGAGTCACAATAAGTTTGATAGAATGCGAAGGTCATGGGGCAATTTTACCTGAAAACTTAAAAAAATTCATTCTTAATCTGGCAAAAAAGAACAAGATTAAATATCAGTTGGAATTGGTTGATGGGGGAATGACTGATACCGCAATTACCCAGATAACGAAGAAAGGAATTTTAAGTTGCTCTCTGAATATACCGATAAGAAATATGCATACACCACACAGCATTTTTCATGCCGAAGATTTAAAAGAAACAATAAAATTGGCAGAATTAATTGTTAAAAATTGGAAATAATAATTAATAAATACTTTTAATATAATATTTATGTTTAAAGCAGTATTAGATGATGTTGGTTTATTGAGAGAGAGTTTTAATGCAATTGCAGAAATAGTTGATGAAGGCACATTCAGTATTAAAAAAGATGGAATATCCCTTGTTTGCCCTGACAGAGCAGTTATTGCTGTAGTAGATTTTTTAATTCTTCCAACAGCATTTGAAAGTTATACCTGCGATAAAGATGTTGAAGTTGGTTTGAACATTCCAAGAATGCTTCAGTTCATAAAAAAAGCAAAATCAGATGATAAATTAATTTTGGGTCTGGATGAAAATGAGGATAGATTTGAGTTGACTTTGGAAGGAAAAACAATCAGGCAATTTGCAATTCCAATAATCTCTGTTGCAGAGCAAGAAATGCAAGATTTAAGCAGATTTAAATTTGAGAATTCTGCTGAATTAGACCCTTCAATTTTAAAAGAAGGTGTTGAAAATGGTGCATTGATTTCTGATGGAATATCTATAAAACTTTCAAAAGATTCATTAGTTTTAAGAGCTGAAGGAGATTCAAGTTATACTCAAATAAAAATAGATTCTGGAAACCCGCAACTTTACTCTCTAAATTCTAAGGGTGAAATTATTGCAAGATATTCAATAGAATATCTAAGCAAAATGCTAAAAGCAAGTAAATTAACAGACAAAGTTAAAATAGAACTAAACAATGACTATCCTTTGCATCTTGAATTTATGATCAGGGATAAAGTAAAACTTGGGTTTATCCTGGCTCCAAGAATTGAAGAATAATTTTCTACTATGAGAATTGGTGATCTGCTCCCGTGAATTTTTATCAAAATTCTAACAACTTTCTTTGCTTTTTGTTCTTTAAAATATTTTTTGATGTTTCCCACTTTAGTCTCACAATTTTATTGTACACTTCTCTATCCAACTTTTCTAAGAATTCTATTGTTCTTTCATCTGAGGGATAACCAGAACCGAAAAATCCGTATTTTTTATGCAAATTTTTAATTTCTGAATCCCTCGTCACTTTTGCAATTATTGATGCTGCTGAAACAACTGGATAAGTTTTGTCCGCATTATTTTTGGCAATTATCTCAATTTTTTTATCTTTCAATCTTGACAAAATTTTTTCTTTAAATTTTTTTGTATTTGCTTCTAAAGCATCAATATAAACTTTTGGTCTTTTCATCCAGAAGGAATTAATTATCTGCGCTATTCTACCAATTTCAATTTCATTTAGAGTTTTTGTATCCATCTCTTTATTCAACTCCCTTGCCGAAATTTTTAAAACAACAAAATCTTCAGATAAATTTTTGATTTCTTCGGAAAATTTTTTTCTTTTTTCTGGAGATAGTTCTTTTGAATCTTTGATTCCAAGTTTTTTTAATTTTCCCTCATTTTCTTCGGAAATTAATACCCCAGCAATAACCAAAGGACCAATTACAGGACCTTTTCCCGCTTCATCAATTCCCAATAAAAAACCCATAATCTACATAGAAAACTAATTATCTGTCTGTTAGAAAATTTGAAGAGAGGTTATTTATACTTCTTAATCAAAAACTATGTTTATATCTGCAAAATAAATTTCTAACAATTGCGAAACAATATTAAAATTTAGAATGAAATTAAATTATAGCGGGGTGGAGCAAAGTTATATTTTTAAGTATAACTCTCCAAGTCTGGAGTGCTCGTCGGGCCCATAACCCGAAGGTCGGTGGAAGAATTTTGCCGAATTCAAATCCACCCCCCGCTATTTAAGATTAAAACAAAATTATGTTATGGCAATAGAATTTAAAATAGAACCCGCTGTAAAAAGAAAAATTTCTGAAATAAATCCAAATCTGGATTCAAGAGTTTCCTTAATCGGAAAAATAATAGATATTGGAGAAAATTTAATTGTTTTAGATGATGGAACGGGAAAAATAAATATATCTTTTTCTGAAGAAATTCCAAAACCTGAGTTAAAGCAAAACAAATTGGTTAGAATTTTTGGATTTGTCATTCCAAGCGAGCAGATAGAGATTCAAGCAGAAATAATTCAGGACATTGACAAACTAAAACCAAAGTATTTAGAAATTTTAAGAAAATAAAATTATAAATAATTTTGTAATTACTATTATGTTCCTCTACTTTAGAAAAAAGTATTGCCCTGTTTGCGGAATGAAAGGTGTGAAAAAAGGAAAATACTACAAATGCGTAAATTGTGAAACGGTTTTCTCTAATTTCGGTATTGTTAAAGGTCCTTTTGAGGAGACAATTGCTGAAACAGAGTTAAAGGATTTTTTTGAAGACAATTAACTGAAAACTCCTGGAATTTCAGTGTTACATTTTTTGCATTTAGAGCCTTCAAAGTCTACATTATATCCTTCTCTCCTAACAATTAATTCTCCACATCTCGGACAATAAGTGCTTTCATATTTTGAATCAAAAACATTCCCAATATAAACATAATTTAGTTTTTTCTTTGCTTCTTTATACAATTCCTTTAATACTGAAATTTTTGTTGGCTCTAAATTTCTCAATTTGTATGATGGATAAAATCTTGAAAGATGCAGAGGAGTATCTTCTCCCAAATTATTTTTAATCCAATTTGATAGATAACTAACCCACTTCTTTGAATCATTATAAGTTGGAATAATTAAACTCGTAATTTCTATCCATACTTTTCTGAATTCAAGAAGAGCTTCCAAAACAGGTTTTAGAGAAGCATAACAAAGACTTGAATAGAGTTTTTCTGGTCCTTTTACATCAACATTAATCGCATCAAGATAAGGTATAATTTTTTTAATTGGATCTTTGTTAATATAACCGTTTGAAACCCAAACATTTTTCAAACCCTCTTTTTTTGCTAACTTCATTATATCCAAGGAATATTCATAGAAAATTGTTGGTTCTGTGTAAGTGTAAGCTATTGTTTTTACTTTGTATTTCTTTGCTAAATCTACTATTTCTTCTGGAGAGCGAAATTCTCCAAAAATTTCACCCTGAGAAATTTCATAATTTTGACAAAAAGTGCAAGCAAGATTACATCCGCAAGTTGCAATTGATAAGCAACTAGTACCTGGAAGAAAGTGAAATAAAGGTTTTTTCTCAATAGGGTCTATTGAAATAGTGCAAGGTCTTGAGTAAACAAGAGAATAAAGCTTTCCATCCAGATTTTTTCTAACCCTGCAAAAACCAGTAGAATTATTCTGAATATAACATTCTCTTGGACAGAGTTTACATCTAACTTTTTTACCAGGCAATTTTTCATAAAAAAGACATTCTTTAAATTTAAAATTTTGAGGACTCATAATTTATTTTTATTATATAATAATAATTCATACAATTTCCAAATTTAATTTTTGTTGAGAAAAGTTTATTTTTTTAGAAGGATTATTATGGTAAAACTGAATAGAATAACTTTGCAAGGTTTTAAATCTTTCAGGAATAAGACAACATTAGTTATTGGAGATGGAATAACATCTATTGCTGGGAGCAATGGGTCTGGAAAATCAAATTTATTAGATGCTTTCTCATTTGTTCTTGGCAAAAATTCTGCAAAAGCCTTAAGAGCAGATAAAATGGAAGACTTAATTTTCAAGAGTAATAATGGAGAATCTGAAAGTGCAAAGGTAGAATTAGAAATAGACAATTCGGACAGAGAAATAAAATTAGATGAAAATGTAATTAAAATTGAAAGAAAAATAAACAAACAAGGACAATCAACTTACAGATTAAATGAGAAAATAGAAACAAGGCAATATATTCTTGATTTGTTAAGAGAGGCAAGGATTTCTCCAGATTGGATAAATATAGTTGCGCAAGGAGACATCACAAAAGTCCTTGAAATGAATCCAATAGAAAGAAGGCAAATTATAGACGAACTTGCCGGGCTGGCAGAGTTTGATGAAAAAAAGAAAAAGAGCGAAATTGAATTGAAAAAAGTTGATGAAATTTTAAAAGAACAAAGTTTGCTTTTAAAGGAAAGAGAAAAATTATTTCAGAATATTTCTGTTGAGAAAAGAAAAGTTGAAACCTATAATGAACTGAATTCAAAAATTAAAAAAATAAGATTCTCAATTTTAAAGAAAAATCTGGATGAATGCTTAAGTAAGAAAGAAAGAATTGGCGAAAAGGCAAGGGAATATGAGGAAAAAATAAAGGGAATAGACAAAGAAATTCAGGATATGGATAGAACAATTGAGGAATTAGAAAACAAATTAAGGGAATATACAAAAAATATTTTCAGAGGAAGCGAGGAAGTTAAGGTAATAGAAGAGCAAGAAAAAGTAAAAAGCGAAATTATGAAATTAGAAAACAAAATAAATTTAAATAACAGGGAAAAAGAAAGATTGGAAAAATACCTTGAACAGATTTCTGAAATAAATAAGCCAAAAGCAATTAAATTTTTACTTGGAAAGGAAGATATTCTTGGAACTGTTGAACAAATTCTGGATTGCGATCCCAAATATAAGCAGGCGATTGATGTTGCCCTTGGAAATACAAAAAATGATATAATTATAAAATCTTTTGATAAAATACCAACTTATATAAAATATTTGAAAGAAAACAAAATAGGAAGGGCGAAATTTCTCCCTCTTGATAAAATTAAAGGAAATGTTATTCAAACTCCGGAAGGAAAAGGAGTAATTGGAAATGCAATAAATCTTGTTAGTTTTGATGAAAAATTCAGAAATGTCGTGGAATATGCATTGGGAAATACAATAATTATAGATGAACTGGAAAATTCTAAGCCATTTGTGAATAAATACAGAATCGCAACTTTAGAAGGTTCTCTGATAGAAAAAAGCGGTGCCGTTTTAGGAGGATATAAAGAACAGCTTTTTGATGAAAATAAAATTAAAAAGGAGATTGGACATTTAACTGAAGAAAACAAAAATCTGGAAAAAGAGCTGGAGAAATTGAACGAAGAATTGAAAAAAATATCAAAAAAAAGAGAGGAAACAAGCAGCAAATATGCGGGCATTGGAAAAGAAGCCGAAAAAATAGAAGAAGAAATAAGAAAAATTCAAGAGAAAAGAAGAAAAATTTATGAAAGAAAATTGAGATTGCAGAGCGAATTATCTGACGAAAAAATAAAGCTTGCAAGAGTAGAAGTGGAAATTAAGAATTATCAAGATGAACTTTCCGAAACAGAATTGTTTGATGAAGTGGAAGAAGGAAGCATTCCAGAATTAAAAGAAAAGTTAAGAAGTTATACACACGAAATCAATAAGTTGGGTCCTTTAAACTGGAAATCTGTTGAAGATTTTGAAAAATACAGAAGCGAGTACGAGGATTTGAAGGAGAAAGTTGAAAAAATTATTGAAGAAAAATATGCCATCTTGAAAGTAATAACAGAGATTGAAAATCGAAGAAAAGAAAAATTTATGGATTTGTTTGAAGTTGTAAATAAAGAATTTGGAGACATTTATTCAAAGTTTACCGGTGGAGAAGGTTATATTGTTTTGGAAGAGCCGGGAAATATTTATTCTGGACTGCTAATAAAAGCAAGACCGAAGGGAAAGAGACTTCTTGGTATTGATTCTCTTTCTGGAGGAGAAAAAACAATAACCGCAATAGGTTTTCTTCTGGCAATACAGAGATGCAGGCCGAGTTGTTTTGTTTTGCTTGATGAGATCGATGCCGCCCTTGACAGCGAAAACACAAAAAAAATTATAGAAGTGATTAAAGAATTCTCTAAGGAACAGCAATACATAATCATCACCCATAATGATGTTACAATCTCAAAGAGCGATCAGGTTTATGGTGTGGTTTCCGAAAACGGAATTTCAAGTATTGTCGGAATTAAGATTAATCAAAAATAAAAATTATTTGCAGTTTTATTTAAAAATGCTTGCAACTGCTGAATGATTTAAATAAATATATAATTATGAGAATCACAATTTGTTCATCAGCATTTTTTGCAAAGGAAACTTATGAGATAAAACAGAAGCTGGAAGAAGAGGGACACGATGTTTCTGTTTATCCTCAAGAAATTAAAATAAATGGGAAAATAATTCATACAACAGATTATTACAAAATGAGAAAATATAATTTAACAGATGATTTATTAAAAATAAAAACCATGTTGATTAATAAACATATTGAAAAAATTAGAAATAGTGATGCTATATTGGTATTAAACTTGGATAAAGATGGAAAGAAAGGATACATTGGAGGAAACACTTTTCTAGAAATGGGAATAGCTTATCATTTGAACAAAAAAATATTTTTGTGGAAAAAACCATCTGAGAGTTTACCATACTATGAAGAAATAATTGCTTTAAACCCAATAATCATTAATGAAAATATTGAAGAAATAAGATGATTTTGGCAAGCACTTGCATTTAAAAAATATGGGTTTTATTTAGAGTTTAGAGAATTAAACTTTAATTTTAAGAAGTAAATTACTCTAATATCTTATATATCCATCTTCTTTCAATGTTTCAAAAAGTGAATTACTAAGCTGTACTACTTTTTTTCTAATATCCTCAAATTTTTCTTCATCTTCTTCATCAAAAGTTAATATTTCCATCACATCTTTTCTAGGCCAGGCATACTGAACAATTATTTTTTCATCTACTTTATATCTAAGATTTGTAGAACTGCTTTCATCCTTTATATTTCCCTTCCAAGCTTTCTTTAATGATTCTCCTAAATTTAACCCTTTTTTTACAGGTATCCTTAATCCATAAGAATATTTAGTTTGTTCTGGATAAGAATATAAACCAGTAAGTTTATCAGGTAAATTAAGAAACAAATATCCTAATCTGTGACCATCTATTTTTTCAGCTTCATCTATAACTCTTAGCAAATCTTCATTTAATCCTTCACGAGGGTTATATCTATCAATTCTTTCTGCCATTTTAATTCACCACTAATATATAATATATTAAAAGTATTTATAGTTTTCGGTGATGGAATATATATTTTGAAGAATATAGAAAAAATCTATTTCTATCAAATTTGTTTCATGATGAGAAATTTAAAAGAGTCAAACCTTGATATTAATTATTTTTTCCACAAATTGTTATATTATGATAAATTTTGATAAAAAGAACTCTTATGTAATTTTCACAGATTTGGATGGAACTTTGCTTGATGAAAACTATTCTTATAAAGAAGCTTTGCCAGTTTTGAAAATTTTGAGAAAGAGGAAAGTGCCAATAATTTTTTGCTCTGCGAAGACAAAAGCAGAACAGGAGGTTATCAGAAAAAAGATGAAACTTGATCATCCTTTTATTGTTGAAAATGGCTCGGCAATTTATATTCCTAAAGGATATTTTGGTAAAAAAGTCGGAGAAGTGAGAGATAAATATGAGGTAATTTTATTGGGAACAAAAATTGAAAATATCAGAAAGGAAATTGAAAGACTGAAGAAAAATTACAAAGTGAAAGGATATGGTGATATGACAGATAAAGAGGTTGCGGAAGTAAGTGGATTGGATTTAAAAAGTGCCAGACTTGCAAAGAAAAGAGAATTTGGAGAAACCCTAATTGAAGTTGAAGAAGAAGCTTTAAAGGAATTGAAAAAGAAATTTAATGTTGTAAAGGGTGGAAAATTTATACAGGTTTTCGGAAAGGGTGCGGATAAAGGAAAAGCAGTTAAAATATTATCTGATATGTACAGAGAATTTGGAAATATAACAACAATTGGAATAGGTAATGCACAAAATGATGAAAAAATGCTTGAGGTTGTTGATATAGCAGCAATAGTAAAAAATTCAGATGGAAGCTGGGCTAATTTAAAGATTGATAAAATTTACAAAGCTGCCAGAATAGGACCTGCGGGATGGGTTGAAATTATAAAAAAATTTGTGTTAGATTATGAAGAGGAAAAAAGAATTTAAAGATCAAATTTATTTAGTTCCGCATACTCACTATGATGCAATATGGATTTTTACAAAGGAAGATTATTTTTATATAAATATAGATTTGATTTTGAAGAATGTTGTTGATTTGTTGGAAAAAGATAAAGATTACAAATTTCTCATAGAACAAACTTATCTTTTGGAAGAAGTTGAAAAAAGATATCCTAACCTTTTCAAAAAAATTGTGAAATATGTGAAGAATAAAAGAATTGAGATTGCGGACGGAGAATATCTGATGGCTGATACAATGCTCCCTCAAGGAGAAACTTTAATTAGAGAAATAATGTTTGGCAAGCAATTTGTAAAAAAGAAATTTGGAGTTGATGTGCCGGTGATGTGGCAGGCAGATTCTTTTGGATTGAATGCTCAACTTCCTCAGATATATAGAAAGAGCGGATATAAATATCTTGCATTCAGGAGAGGATGTCCGGAGAAAAAACCTTCAGAATTTATATGGGAAGGTTTGGATGGAACCAGAATTATTTCTCACTTTATGCCTTTGGGATACAGAGCTGGTTTAAATTTGGAAAAACTTGATGAGAACTACAAAAAATTAAAGAATGTGGCTGCAACAAATCATATACTTATGCCTTCGGGAAGCGGTGTTACAATGCCTCAGAAGGAAACTACAGAAGCTGTTAGGAATTTTAATAAAAAATCTAATAGCAGAATGAAAATTTCAACTCCTTCAGAATTTTTCAAGAACATAGAAAAAAATATTAAAAAACTTCCGGTAAGGAAAGGTGAAATGTATTCTGAAAAGTATTCTCAGGTATTTCCAGATACTGCATCAAGCAGAATATGGCTTAAAAAAAGCTTAAGAAAATATGAAAACAAATTGCTAAGTCTTGAAAAATTTGCTACAATTAATTCCCTTATAGATAGCTATTATCCAGATGAATTAAAAGAATGCTGGAAAAAAATATTATTTTTGGCTTTTCATGATGTCGTCCCAGGTACTGGAATGGATACAGGATATGGAGAAGCGAGACAAGACATAGAATTCTTGAAAGATAAACTTGCCTACTTACTTCCTCACATACTAAAATCTATTATTAAAAATGATGCAAAGGACGAGACTTATGGGGATATAGTTGTATTTAATCCTTTATCTTGGAGTGTTTCAAACTGGGTTGAAATTGATCTTAATTTTGATAAAGGAAAAGTATTTAAGATAAAAGGTCTAAAGAGTGAAGACGAGGAGATAGATGTTGAAGTTATAAGATTTTCAAGATACAAAGATGAATCTCTAAGAAGTGCAAGAATTGGTTTTGTTGCAAATGTTCCTCCGATCGGATACAAAGTTTACAAAATTATGGAGAGAGCACCAAACTGCGAGAGGGATACTTTCATAAAAATAATCGGAAACACAATCAAAACAAAATTTTTTAAACTCAGCTTTTCTCCTGATACAGGACTTATAAATGTGGTAAAAAACAACAAAAAAATATGCGAGGGTAATGAATTAATAATTGAAGAAGAAGTTGGTGATCTGTATTATCACAGAGAAACTTTAGGAATACCTTTAAAAACAGAAAGTGGAGAAGGAATAAAGTACGGTTCTTTTAGGGTTAAGAATTTCTGGATTGATAAATCTCCTTTGAGAAGAGTTATAAATATAGAAGTTGACTATTACTCACTAAGATGGCCATACAGACTAATAGATAAATTAAAACCTATAATGTGGAAACATAAATTTATAAGTTTCAAAAAGAAAATAATTGTTTACAAAGATATACCAAGAATAGACTTCATTACTTCTGTTGAAAACAATCATCCAAGAATAAGGATAAGGGTAAAATTTGATACAGACATTGACAAATCTGTATATACTTGCGAAAGTCAATTTGGTAAAATAAATAGAAAAAAGAATCAGTATAAAATTGGAAGTTTTGTTGAGAAAGAATTTAAAGTGTTTCCTTCTTTAAGATGGATTGATTAC
>QMZV01000008.1 GCA_003663355.1 Candidatus Aenigmatarchaeota archaeon | reverse complement strand
TACAAAACCATTTTTGTACTTTGCCACTTAAATTTTTTCTAAAACCTTTCTTTATTACATTCTTACCTCCACAATACTTACATCTCATAAATTTATTAGGTGACGATAAGTTTATATTAATCTCTAAATAATTCTTTTAAAGTTTTCTAAGTAAATTTTATTAGTATGAACGGAATTAACCAGCCAATATTGGTTTTGTCTGAAGATGTCTTGAGGCAGACAGGAAAAGATGCTCAGAAAGCAAATATTACAGCTGCTGTCTCAGTTTCAGAAATGATTAGAAGTACTTTAGGTCCAAAAGGAATGGATAAAATGCTTGTTGATTCTACAGGAGATATAACAATTACAAATGACGGAGTTACAATTTTGGATGAAATGGAAATTAATCACCCAGCAGCAAAGATGATAAGAGAAGTGGCAAAAACACAAGAGCAAGAAGTCGGTGATGGCACAACTACAGCAGTTGTTTTAGCAGGACAACTTTTAAAAAAGGCTGGAGAATTATTAGACCAAGGAATTCACAGGACAACAATTGTTAAAGGATACAGGTTAGCAACAAATAAAGCAATAGAATTATTAAAAGAGCTAGGACAAAAGATTTCATTAGAAGATGAAGAAGAATTAAAAAAAATTGCTCTAACTGCAATGACAGGAAAAGGAATTGAAAGTTCAAAACAAAAACTTTCTGAAATAGCAGTAAAGGCAATAAAATGCATTGCTCATGAAGAAGATGGAAAAATTGTAATAAATCCTGATGATATTCAAATAGAAAAGAAGCAGGGAGGTTCGGTTTCAGATACAGAATTAATTGAAGGTATTGTTGTAGATAAAGAAGTTGTTAATCCGGCAATGCCAAAACTTGTTAAAAATGCAAAAATTGCCTTAATAAATGCTGCTTTAGAAATTAAATCAACAGAGACAGATGCAAAGATTTCAATAACAGACCCTGAAAAGATGCAGGCATTTGCAGAACAGGAGTCTAAAATGCTAAAAAATTTGGCTGACAAAATAAAGAATTCTGGTGCAAATGTAGTTTTCTGCCAGAAGGGTATTGATGATTTAGTACAATACTATTTAGCAAAATACGGAATTCTTGGTGTAAGAAGAATAAAGGAAAGTGACATGGAAAAATTATCAAAGGCAACAGGGGCAAGAATAGTTTCAAATATAGAAGAGATTTCAAAAGAAGATTTAGGAGAAGCAGGAATTGTGCAAGAAAAGAAAATAGGAGAAGATAAAATGGTTTTTGTAAGAGAATGTAAAGAACCAAAGGCTGTTTCAATATTGGTCAGAGGAGGAACAGAACATGTTGTTGATGAAGCAAAAAGAGCAATGGATGATGCAGTCCTTGGAATTTCTTCAACCTTGGAACTCTCATCATATGTTTATGGAGGAGGAGCAATAGAAATAGAATTAGCAAGAAAACTAAGAGATTATGCTGCCTCTATTGGAGGGAAGGAACAACTTGCAATAAATGCTTTTGCAGAATCATTAGATATAATTCCAAGAACTTTGGCTGAGAGCGCTGGAAAGGATGCAATAGAGTTGTTAGTAGCAGCAAAAAGCGAACATGAAAACGGGAATGTTGGTTATGGAATAAATGTCAATGAAGGAAAAATTGATGATATGGAAAAATTGGGAGTTGTAGAACCAACAAAAATAAAATTTCAGGCAATTTCTTCAGCAACAGATGTTGCGGAGATGATTTTAAGAATAGATGATGTGATTACAGCAGGAAAATCAACAAGCACAACAACACCTCCAGGAGGAGGAATGGGTGGAGGAGAATACTGATTTTTTATTTTTTATTTTTTAGTAATCTGTGATAGAGATATGGAAAACAAATTAATCAGTTGAAACGCCAATCTCGGTTTTATAAATTTTGCAAAAATCTAATTTTTCAATTATTTTTTCTTCCTTCTTTTTATCAACTAAAATAATTGCAACGCCTCCTTTTCCGCCTCCTGAAAGTTTTGCTCCATAGGCGCCGTTCTCCATCGCAACTCTTACAATCTTATTTAGTTTTGGGTGTGAGACTCCGAGTTCTTTTGCAAGGAGATTGTGATTTTCAAACATTAGATTCCCCAATTTAATAAAATCTTTGCTTTTAATTGCCTTTTCCCCTTCCAAAACCAATTTTTCAATTTCGTCAAAAATTTCTTCATAACTTCTTTTGTCTAACTCATATCCTTTTCTGACATAACTTACTGTTTCGGCCGTATTTGCTTCAATGCCAGTATCTGCAATTAAAATTGGCAATTCCAATTTTCCAAGATTTTTGTATTCAATTGGATTTATTTTAACCTTGTTATATCCTCCAAAAGTTGATGAGAAGAGTTCAACCCCGGAAGCAGAGCCGCCGTGAATTTTTCTCTGAAATGGAATTAAAAAATTATAATAATCTTTTTTATCCACTTTTTGAAAAACTTTGTTTAAAGCATTCAAAACTGAGCAAAGAACTGCTGTTGAAGAACTCATTCCTCCAGAATCCTTTGGTATATCTGAACTGATTTTTAAATTTATCCCCTCTTCAATTTCAAATTTTTTGAAATAGGTTGAAATTAAATCCTTTATTAAATCCATCCTCTCTTTATACTCTGAAATTTCTCTTAATTCTTCAATTTTTAATTCAAATCTGCCATAACCCTCGGAAGAAACATTTATGAGAGAATCTTCTCTTTTTTCAATTTCGCAATAGGTTTTCATTCCTATTGCCGCAATAATCCCAGTTTTTCCGTAAACAACGGCATGCTCTCCAAAGAGAAAAATATTTCCGGGAGCAGAAATCAGTGTCATAATGTATTTTCAATAAATTCCTTTAATTTATCTAATATATTTGTTGAGAGATGAACTGTTGGACTAAACAAGTTACCTAACTTTTCTCTAATTTTTATTCACTACACTAATCCTAAAATTCTATCCCCTATTAAATTGTTTTCACTTATAAATTTTTATCTTTCCTTTAGTTCCGTCAACTTCGATTACATCTCCGTTTTTCAAAATTTTAAAAATGTCTTCTTCCGGTTTGTCAACGCAGGGAATTCCAGCAAGGATGACTCCTGTTGCGACAATTGTTTCTGTTTCAAGATTTATTATCGCTGCCGGCGCAACCAAATTTTTTTTCAGGGCGTAAATTACATAAGAACCAACCGTGCTTCCTTTCCCGCTTGGAAAAACAAAAACTTTGTCTTTTATGCAGACACCTTCAAGAGGATTTCCCTTTTCAATTATAATTCCGGTTTTTTGATCAACATTTCCATAAAATCCAAAAGGTTCTTTAAGAATTATGACTTTTCCTTTTCCAATTCCTTCAGAAATTCCCCTCGCTTTTATTGTTTTCATAATGCTTTTTCAATTAAGGAATCCAAATTTCCAAAAAATACTTTTTTCTTGCAAAAACCTGGAAGATATTTTGCCGCTTTCCCGGAATTTGTTCCAACGCATTCAAAATTGGTTTCTTCAAGAGGAGAAACAACCATGCACGAATCGCAGATGATTTTTGCTCCGGAACATTCCAGTATTTTTGCATATCCCATTCTGTCTGCCCACATCTTCATAGTTCTCGAGGTATATATCCAAAACTCTTTTTTTAATTTTTTATTTTTTAATTTTTTCGTTAAATATTCTATTTCAGAGATTGAAGCATGAGGGCATCCAACAACAATTAAATCTGGGTTTTGCGAATCCGATAATTCTTCATAACTTTTTTTTAGGTCTTTCTCCGAAAATTCAATTTTCTCAAGATTGTTTGAAGTAGATTTATATTTTTCTGCTTCTGGAGTTTTATTTAGAACATGGTACAAGGTAATTCCTCCGGATGCGGCCATTGCGGCTCCCAAAGATTTTAATTTATCAGTATCAGTTTCTTTTATTCCATCAAAAAAAGGAACTTTGTTTTTAACAATTTTTCCAACAAAAAATCCAAGTGCTCCGAAATCGGAATTTGTTTTCAGATCAACATTCACTTTTATCAAAAAATTTGGTTTTCTGTTTTCATCAATGTGAAAACCGTAATTTGGGGTTCTCCCAGTGATTGCCGCTGCCAGTGCTGATGGACCTCCTTCTCTGTTTGTTCTCGCTCCAATTACAGAATTTGCAAAAGAGACAGCGGAAGATTCGCTCCACGCAATATGTTCTCCAAATCTTGGAAGATTTCCGAGCAGATAGGGTGTGCAAGAACAGGTGATTATTATTCCCATTTTCTTAAACGTATTTATGATTTCTAACTGCTTTTCTGCAAAATTATCTGAAATTCCAAAATTTTTCCAGTTTTCTAAATCCATTCCGGCAGGATTTAGAAAAGTCGGCACTTTAACTTTTGCGCCTTCATTTGCGAAACCTTTAAGAAATTCTAAACCCGGGTCTCCAATTGATTTATAGGAAACTCCAGCAGCCTGAGAAGAGGAAATTTTTATCATTCTGTCAGCCCCGTAAATCTCTCCAAGTCTCAAAAGTAATTTCATGCATTTTGCTATTACAAGTCCCTGTTCTCCTTTTAACATCCCTTCCTCTTCATTCGTCAGATACATATTATTCAAAATAATCCTTCAAATTCAAATTTAGAGGCAATTCAGTTTTCTTAAACATTTTACAATCTTTATCCAAAGGTATTGTCGCATCCAGTCCATATTTTGCAGTTGTATGTTTTTCTAGATCAGACGAAGGGTCAAGACTCGAACCTCTCGCATTTGGCACAATTATTAAATCTCTGTCCGGCTGAAATCTGGTTGCCAAAGCCCACTCTACATCCAATGGATTGAAAATATCAATATCTTCATCAACAACCACAACTCTCTTCATAGAAGGATGCGCCGCAAGTGCCGCGAGAATTGCATTTTTTTCCGTCTCCTTCTTTCCTCTTTTTTATGGAGACAATTCCATGAAGCCAGCAGCATCCTCCTTCTGTCAAACAAACATTTTTTATTCCTGGTACTGTATTTGAAATAATTTTGTATATTCTCGGTTCTTGAGGAACTCCCATCAAAATTCTATGCTCCAAACCTCCGGGAACAATCACTCTGAAAAGAGGATTATTTCTGAAATACAAGGTGTCGCATTCAAAAATTTGTTGTTGTCTTTCAATATCCATTGTTCCTGTTAAATCAACGAAAGGTCCTTCCTCTGCGAGTTTTTTTGTTATTCTGCCATGCATTACAATTTCTGCATCCGCAGGTATAAGAAAATTTTTAAATTTTATTACCTCTAAATTCTTGAGGAGAACAGATGCAAATTTTAATTCATCAAAATCTGGAGTGTAAGAAGTTGCTGCGGCAAGTTCAACCCCTGGATGAACTCCAATAATGATGCAAACTTCAAGGTCATTCTGTTCTTTATTAAAGATTTCATAGAGATGGCGCGGAGTGATTCTGATTGAAAATTTATTTTTTCCGAGATACATCATCCTGTGAAAAGACATGTTTTGTGTCCCGGTCTCTTTATTTTTTGCAATAACAATTGAAGAAGAGAAATATCTCCTTTCTTTTTCTTTATAAAAAATTGGCACTGGAATATATTTGATAATGTCTGGTTCTTCTATTTTGTTTTCTAAAAAAGGAGCTTTATTTGAAACAGAGAATTCTCCTTTTTCTTCCATTGCCTTTGAAATTTTGAAGATCAAATTTTCTTTTGTTGTTCCAACACTTCTTGCAAGAGAATCTCTGTTTCCGCAGAGACCAACTACTGCCCTTACATTTTGATATTCTTTTAAATTGATAATTGTTGGCTTGTCCTCCAATTTATTGCAAAGAGAGGAAAGTTCATAATCTATGGAAACAGGTTTTTTTATTTCTCTTGTTCCAGTGGTTTTTAAATAGTTTCTCATTTGATTAAGATATTCTTATAGAGTGAAGTCAATCAAATAAATTATAACCAAGTAAATCAGATTTCAATTTTTCAATATCTTCAGATAATTCAGCTATAGATTTATAATCTTTTCTTAAAATATATCCTATCTGCTTTATTACATCCAAACCATCACCTGTTATCAATATCTTATCTGAACCATCAGGATTATAACCAGTAATTTCTTTTATTATCATTTGTTTTTTATATGTTAAATCAATATTTTCCATCAATAAAAATAATTAAAAACTTTTAAAGATTGTTATATTTTACTCGTCATCTGCCGATTTTATAATCGTCCCTTTTATTTTCTCTCCCTTCAATGCTTTTTTAAGATTTCCAGGAACTAATCCATTAATAATTTCTGATTCAATTCCAAATTTTGCGATCTCCAACAATCTTTCAACTTTATGAATCATTCCTCCAGTAACATCAATACCGGCAGAACCCGATAAACAATCCCCAACATTCTTTATATTTTTGGTTGTAATCTTAGGAATAAATTCTGCTTCCGGATTCTTTATTGGGTCATCGGTGAATATGCCATCAACAATCCCGCACATTAATATTTTATCAGGTTTAAATTCTGTTTTGCAAAATGTTTTTGATAGATAATCCAATATTTCTTCTGTTGAGAGAATACAGCATCCCTGTTTTAAATCCAAGCCAACATCACCATAAGGAACAGGAATCATATTGTGTTTTAATAAAATTTTTATTGGTTCTGCATACATATACTTTATTCTTCCATTCTCTGCTATTGAACAGGAAGATACTTGAATTGAGATTGCATTCTCTCCGGCATTTATCAATTCATCTATAATTATTCTGTTTAATTTTGCCGCATCATTCTGAACTTTTGCAATACCTTCATAACTATCTTTATTTATTACTCCTTTATGTGTCTGGTATTTTTTTGCTGAAACATGCGGAAAAGAGCCGCCTCCATGCCCTACAATCAGATTTATATCTTTTTCTTCTCTTGCTTCATGTATTTCCCTTGCCAATCTTTTAATAACCGGAATGTTTGCGGTGTAAGGTTTTGTTTTATCTGTGATTAAAGAACCTCCTAATTTTACGAGAATTAATGGTTTATCCATAATTCCTAAAAATAATTATTATAAAATAATCTCATTATTTCAACAATTGACGAGTAGAAAAATTCAATTTTTAGATTGTTATCTCAATCTACAACTATTTCTTTAAACTCCTTGCAGCAGAAACCCAGAAAATTCCAGCAATCAAAATTAGAACAAAAGAAATTGCAAGAGTTCCGTAATAAGAAGTTTCTGTTGTTCCAAGAACGAATTCAACATTTCCAGCAAATAAACTTGCAATTAGCAGGCAGAATGCTCCTATTATCAAAAACACATAAACTTGCGAGTCCTCCATAATGAAATCAAAATATTTAAATAAATACTAAAATTCACTCTGCAAAAGAGGAGCAATCCGGAGGTGGATAATACAAAGTATCGCACAAACCTTCAAATATTCTTTTTTCACTTAAATTTTCCAAACTGATAGAATTCCTCAAACTTTTTAACTCAAGTTTTGTTTCATTTGATTTTATTTTTTCCAGGATTACTTGGCCATTTAAAGATTTAACAATGGACTCAAGTTCAAAAGAATTATTGTCTAAATAATAATAACTCATAATTGTTAGCCCTCTCTGAATCAAGAATTCTTCTTCCTGTTCTGTTAATTTCTCATCAAAAATCCATTGTTTAGAAAATTTTTTTATTAATTCTTTCTCAGTTTTTGTCTCTGTCTTTGGTTCTCTATACATTAGAGGAAAAGTAACTATTTCTAAAATAAAGATCATACTAATCAATACAGTAAAAAACAATATGAAAAACTGTTTTCTTTTTTCCTTGTTTTTAAAAAATTTTCTCATCCTAAACAAAAGTATAATATTTTCTATCTCCTTCTGTTGGAACTTTTTTTATTGTTGCTCTAAACGGAATCTTTTTTATCTCTCTTGCTCTTTTTAATTGTTTTAATAAAATTTCTGATCCTGTCAGGAAAAGTTTGCTTTTTTCTCCTTTTTCTCTAAATTTTACAATTGCAAACTCTCCATCCTTAAACTGAGATGGCCTTAAAGTGAAATCTTCAATTATAATTTCCCTATCCAATATCTCATCAATACCTACTACTTCCAAATCTGGAAATGCCTGCTCAGATGGAAACAAGTCACTAAATTTTGGTATTTCTTCTTCAACCATAATAAATATTTAAATATTTAATTTAGCCATTCTTGGTTTTTTACCCATTATTTCCAACAAATCCCAGAGTCTTATTAATTCATTCAACTTTGCAATTCTTATCTGCGATATTCCAAACTTTGCAATTTTTGTGAGCAAACTCAAACTTGAAATTGTTGAGTCGCAGGTTTCTCCGGAGCGATGAGAAAGAACAGGCACCATCTTCAATTCCTTTGCTTTTTTAATGCAGTTCAACGCTCCAGTAATTGTTCCGACCTGATTTGGTTTTATAATAACAGAATTCGCAAGTTCTTTATTTAATCTTTTAACCTGAGTTGCAAAAAGATCATCGCCGCAAATCAAGCATTTGTTTCTAAATTTTTTTGTAAGTTCTCTGAAACCAAAAAAATCATTTTCTTCAAATGGGTCTTCAACAAAATAAAGTTTGTAATCTTTTATCCATTTGCTAATTAAATCAATTTGCTCTTCTTTGCTGATTTTTTTGTCTTTATAAACATATTTTCCTCTGCGGAACAATTCTGAGGCAGCCAAATCAATTCCAATTTTGACTTTATATTCTTTTGCGATCTCAGAAACTTTCTCCAAAGATTCTTCATTTTTAAAATTCATTGCCAGAGCCCCTTCATCATTCAGACCGAGATATTTGTTTTTATATCTTTCTCTAATCTCATTCCAAATTTTAAAATTTGTTTTTATTGCATCAAAAATATTTTTTTCTTTAACGGGAAGCAATAAAATTTCCTGAATATCTGTTTTCCCGTGATGAACTCCTCCGCCAATGACATTTCCTAAAGGAATTGGAAATTCTCCAGAAACCTTTGAAACAAATTTATCTCTCTCTAAATTAAAAAAAGCAAAGGACAAACTTGTTGTCAAATTTGAGCCAATTTTTTCAAGATTGTTCATCAACAACAAATCAAATTCTTCTTGAGAAAATTCTCCAATAAATTTGTTCTTTATTTTGTTGAAATTTTTAATCCCTTCATCTAAATTTATCAATTTTGCCTCTTTAGAACCAACACTTGCTCCGCTGGGAGCAATTCCAATGCCAATTTTATCCCTGGAAAATAAAGTTGTTTCTGTTGTTTCTTCTCCTCTTGAATTAAAAACCTTTCTCAAATTAATGCAATCAATTTTCATTTTCTTATAATTAATATTTTTTCTTTATATCAATAAATTACATTAACAACCATAACTACCAAATAAATAATCCGCTTTCATTGTATATAATAGTATTTTTTCCCTTCTTTAGATTAGAAGAAACATTTGCAGGAATGAAGCAGATTTTTTCTCCATTGCTGTAGATAACTTTAATCTCATAATTATTTATTGAAACATTGTAATTCCCTGGTGGAAGATAGAATGTTCTGTTATAAAAGGGTCCTATCTCCAAAGCATTTTCAATTTCTTCTTTAACCTGATTGCAAATATCCTTGTATTGGTTTTCAATTTTTAATTTGTCTGAATAAAAAAGATATCCGCCAGGATAATTAATTAAAATTGAAAAAATCAAACTTAGAATTCCAAGAAGGATCAAAAATTCTATTGAAGATTGGGATTTCATGATATAGTTATATTTACAAAATTTTCTTCTGCTTTCAAAATCAAATTCCAGCACCCAGAACCTGGAAGAGTGCCTTTTAAATTAACTTCTGAATCCTGATAAATTTCTTTTCCATCGCTCAAAGAACAGGATAAAGTTTTATTGATTACAGAGCAGTTTTTTAGGGTTAAAGGAAAACAAATCTCTATTTTTTCTTTTGCTGGTTTGCCCTGAAGAGCCACAAATTCTGCAGTTTTTGCGATTTTTTCAAGGGAATTTTTTACCAAAGAAACATCATTATTTACTTTGTAAGAATAAAGAGCATTATAGCCATAAAGAATATAAAGTGATATTATTCCAATTCCAAGGCCTATAATAATTAAAAATTCAACAGAGACTTGGGCTTTCATAAAAATATAATTAAAATTATGAACAAGACAAAAAACATTTTGGAATCAATTAAAGTTTTAGAGGTAATGAAAGAAGCAGAGATTATTGATGAAAAAACTCCGGTTCAGGAGATTATAAAAAAATTTTTGGATAAAAAATATAAAGGAATTTTTGTCTCTAAAAAAAGAAGAGTTGTTGGAATAATTACATTATCCGATTTGCTTGAAGTACTGAGAGAAAGAAAAAAAATTTCTAAATTAAGAGCCAAGGATATAATGAATAAAATTATAAGCATAAAAAAAGAAGATAATCTATCAAAAGCAATATTAATTATGAATATCCATAAATTAGATTGTCTTGCTGTCATTGATAGAGAGAGATTTTTAGGAGTTATTACAAGGGAGAGAATATTAAACAAGATTGCAAAAAACTTGTTTTCCGAAAAAACACCTGTAAATAAAAAAATAGAAACAAATGTTGACAAACTTTTAAAAATATTAAAAAAAGGAGAAACAAATATAAAAGAATTGAAAGAGAAACTTGATGTTGATGAAGAACAAATAGAAAGTTGGCTAAAAATTTTAGAAGAACAAAAAGTAATTAAAATTGAAAGGCATTTTGGAAAAATAAAACTTAAATATGTTAGATAAATATAAGATTGAGTTTGAGGGTATTGAGTTGAAAATTGAAATTAGAAAAGGAAAAAAATTTATTCCTGAATATATAGTTAATATTCCGGAACTTGATGAAGGAACAAAGGCAATTTATAAAGAAATTAAAGATAGATTGATAAGAGAATTGCAATTGACTGTTTATGAAGGGCAAGAGCAGAGAGAAAAATTAAAAAAAGAATTTAAAGAAAAAGCAGAAAGGGAAATTAAAAAACTCCTTCCAAAAATCTCAGAAGAAACAAAGAATTATCTTTTAAGCCTTCTAATACAGGAAATGCTTGGTCTCGGTAAATTGGAAATTCTTTTAAAGGATCCAAATTTGGAAGAAATTGTTGTAAATTCAAGCAGAGAACCAATCCAAGTTTATCACAAAAAATATGGATGGGTTCTTACAAACATAAGAATTGAAAGAGAGGAAGACATTATAAACTATGCTGCAATTATTGGAAGAACAGTAGGAAAGCAAATTACTGTTTTGAATCCTCTTCTTGATGCCCATCTTCCAACAGGCGATAGAGTGAATGCAACTTTATTTCCAATATCAAATCAGGGAAATACAATAACAATCAGAAAATTTCGAAGGGAACCTTGGACAATTGTTGACTTTATTCAAAACAAAACGATTTCTGCAGAGGTTGCAGCTTTTCTCTGGTTTGTGGTCCAACATGAATTAAACATCTTGGTTTCTGGAGGAACTGGAACAGGGAAGACAAGTTTTTTAACAACAATAATGCCTTTTATTCCTCCAAATCAAAGGATTATATCTATTGAGGACACGAGGGAAATACGTTTGCCCGATTTCTTGCATTGGGTTCCTTTAGTTACAAGGGAACCGAACCAGGAAGGCCAGGGTAGAATAACCATGCTTGATTTGTTAGTAAATTCACTTAGAATGAGGCCAGACAGAATTATTCTTGGTGAAGTAAGGAGAAGTCGTGAAGCAGAAGTTTTATTTGAGGCAATGCATACTGGACATAGTGTTTATGCAACAATACATGCAGATACTGCAATACAAACTTACAGAAGATTGATTAATCCTCCGATTTCTGTTCCAGAAATTTTACTTGAAGCAGTTGATTTGTTTGTTGTTATGTTCAGAGATAGAAGAAAAGGTATAAGAAGGATTTATGAGATTGCAGAGATACTTCCAAAAACAAGAAGAATAACAGAGATAGAAAGAATAAACCTGTTGTACAAATGGGATAGGAATACAGATTCTTTAAGCAAATATCATGAAAGTAGAAAAGTTCTTTCTAAACTGAAAATGTTTACTGGGTTGAATGAAGATGAAATTGAAAAAGAACTGAAAAACAGGGAGCTTGTTTTAAACTATATGGTTAAAAATAAGATAAGAGATGTTAACTCTGTTGGAAAAATTATTTCTACTTATATAACAAATCCAAAAGAAATTCTAAAGAAAATAAAATGAAAATATATAAAAAGTTTGGAAAAAAATTTATAAATCTTTTTCCAAGTTTAGAGGTAAGATTAAAACAGGCAGAGATTAGATTGGATCCTGAAATATATCTTGGCAGAGCAATCCTCTCTTCAATCTTTTTTTCAATTATAATTTTTTCCTTGCTCTTCTCATTAAATGTTCTTTTAAAATTCCCTCAAACTTTTTATCCATTCATATTTCTTATTCCAATTATCACTTTATTAATTTTGTTTTTTTATAATCTTGCTTATCCAAATTTGGTCATATCAAGGAGAGTTAAAGATATTGAGAGAAATTTGCTCTTCTCTTTAAGACATCTGCTAATAGAGATAAGGTCTGGAATTTCCTTGTATGAAGCTTTTTTATCATTAAGTAAAGGAGGGCATGGGGCAATATCAAAAGAATTTAAGGAAGTAACAAAAAAAATATCTGTTGGAGTTCCAGAGACAAAGGCTTTAGAAGAAGTTGTTTTAAGAAATCCTTCAATAAATTTTAGAAGGGCTTTATGGCAAATTATAAATGCAATAGAGTCCGGTTCTGATATGGGGAATGTTTTAGAGGAACTTGTAAAGGAATTTTCAGCAGAACATAGAACAGCAATAAAGATGTACGGCTCACAGCTAAACTCTCTTGCTTTGGTTTATATGATTTTCGCAATAATTGTTCCTTCAATTGGTGTTTGTTTTTTAATAATATTGTCATTTTTTTCAGGATTTCCAATAAACTCAGGGATTTTAATCTTGCTTTTACTTATTGTTGTTATATTTCAATTTATGTTTTTGGGAATAGTTAAAACAAAGAGGCCGAATGTAGAATAATTATGGGATATGTAGATTTCGTTGATAAATATATAAAATATAGCGGTCTGAAAATAGAAGTGGAGCAATTTATAAAAATTGCCTATTTACTTCCAATTGTTTTTATTTCCTTTAGTATTTTGCTTTATGTTTTATTTGGTCTTTTTTCTTGTATAATTGCTATTCTTGTTTTAATTATCTTGGAATCTATTTTGCATATTTCTCTAATTTCAATTTCAAACAGAAGAGCTTCAATATCAGAAGAAATGCTGCCGGATGCTTTAAGACTCATTTCTTCTAATTTAAGAGCAGGAATACTTCCGGAAAAAGCATTTATTGAAAGTGCAAGACCTGAATTCGGTCCATTAAGCGAGCAGATAAGAGAGGCAGGAAAATCTTTAATGTTTGGGGAGCAAATAAAAGATGTTTTTAACAAGATTCCAGAGAAAATAAATTCTTCTATTTTAAGAAAGACAATAACTCTAATATCAGAAGGGATTACAAAAGGGGGAAACCTCGCTCCTCTCCTTGATGGTCTTTCTGATGATATAAAAAGTTCATTAATATTGAGAAAAGATATAAAGGCACAAGTTTCTTCTTACAGCATGTTTATTTTTCTTGCTATTGGAATAGGAGCACCTCTGCTTTATGCTTCTTCTCTTTTTTTAGTTGAAACCCTTATCAGCCTTGGAACAATTTTGCCAACAGAAAGTTTGCAGACAGGAACTTTATCTTTAGCTCTAACAAAAATTAATTTGTCTAAGGAATTTCTCTTTTATTATTCAATAACTTTGATGTCTGTTTCTTCAATTTTCGGAGGAATTTTAATTGGATTGATAAGAGAAGGAAAGGAATTTGCTGGATTAAAATATATACCAATACTTCTTCTTTTGGATATATGTATTTTTTATATAGTTAAATTTGTTCTTCTTGCATCATTTGCTGTTTTCTAAGAAAAGTTTGATCTTAAGTAGGGTTAAAGACTCTTTACAAAATCAACTTTCTCAACAAGCAAATATTTTTTAATCAACTCTGCAATTTTTTTCTCTATTTCTTCAGGAATTTGTTTTTCTTCTTCAACTATAACTTTGTTTTCATCTATTTTTGTTTTAAGTTCCTCTCCACCAAAAAACTCTGCAATTATCTTTGCTTTTTCTTCTTTGTCCTCAATTTTTCTGTTTATTTTTATTTTATATTCCAAATCTCTTCCAGCAAGGGGATTATTAAAATCTACTCTCACCCTGCCAGAATTAACAGATTGTATTCTTGCTTTCATGTTTCCAAAGTCTAAAATCATTCCTGGAACAGGAACTATTTTTTGTTTTCTTAATTCAGATTCTGAGATTACTTTTACAAGTTTTGGGTCCCTATTTCCAAAACCTTTTTCTGGCGGGATTGTTACTGTTCTTTCTTCTCCAACTTTCATTTCTTTCAAAATTTCATCCAAACCTTCAATTACAAATTTCTCTCCAACTATAATTTTTGCTGGTTTGTATTTTATTTTCTCGTTATAAATTCCTTTTTCTTTTGCAAGTTTTTCGTCTGTTAAATCAAAAATCTCTCCTGTATCCTTGATTCTTCCAACATAATCTATTTCTATGAAATCTCCTTCTTGCATAATGGAAAATAAATTAAAATTAAAAACAAATTAATTTAGATGATGATTCCCTCTCTGAGTATCCTCTATGATTATTGACGGGCAATCTGATTTTTTTGGCATGCGGAGGTGGCAGAGTAGCTATGCGTCCGGCTGCAGTAAATTTGAGGAAACCGGTTTACGGGGGTGCAAATCCCTCCCTCCGCTTAAACATTTGATCTAATTTATTACACTGTTATAATCTAAATAGTTCATTAGAATTGGTTTGACTCTTTTGAACTCTCTAAAATCAAAAATAGCCCCGCGCGGATTTTCAACTTCATCAAGTTTTACATCAGGTTTTAGCTTAAGCCTTTTGTGGAAGCGGTAGCTCCAAAAGGCTTATTCGAACCGCGGTCGCTGGCTTGCTTCAATCATCACAACAAAGTTGCTCAAATCTTTGATCTCCAAAGGCCAGCATCCTTAACCAAAAATTTTGGCCACTAGACTACGGGGCTATAATTAAGTTTTTAAAAAAACAAATTTAAGTCATTTATCCTTTTTCAATTCCATCTTAATTGCCTTAACTGGGCACACCCTTGCACAAATCCCGCATCCCTTGCAATAGTCTAAATTTGTTTCCAATCTTTTCCAATCTTTTACAGGAATACAGTTTTCTGGACAGAATAGTGCACAAAGTCCGCAATGAATACATTTTTCTTTATCCCATGCTGGTCTAAAAGAACCCCAGCTTCCTGTTTTATTTTCTTTTGATTGCGGAACAGAGATTACAGCCCCATCCGGCAATTCTTTCCAACTTAATTTTTTCTTTATCTGCTCTTTACTCGGAAATTTTTCCATAAAATAGTATTTAAAAAATAAGAGTTGTTTAAAACAAATTTTTGTATATTATGGTTCTTGAATCCTTGTTGAGTATAAAAGAGGTTAGGTCACATCCAAGCAGATTATTTTTTCTTTCTGTTATTGGAACAATTATTGCAATTATTATATCATCTTTTCTTAATCAAGGAGGTCTTTTTCTTGTTTTTTTAATCACTCTTGCAATTCTCCCACTTACAATAAAACAGTTAAAATATGAGGAAAGAAGGCGCGAATATGACCATTTCTGGAATTATTTATATTCTCTTGGATTTTTCAGCAGGCATAAAGATTTGATTATTGCTTATTTTTATCTTATTCTCGGAATAACTTTATCAATTTCTGTTTCTTATCTTATTTTACCAACAAAAATATCTTCTTCAATATTCTCGGATCAAATTTT
This sequence comes from Candidatus Aenigmatarchaeota archaeon, assembly GCA_003663355.1. Classification (GTDB taxonomy): domain Archaea; phylum Aenigmatarchaeota; class Aenigmatarchaeia; order QMZS01; family QMZS01; genus QMZS01. Next base: position 5,483 of record QMZV01000008.1, on the reverse strand, counting down.
AACAATTTCCAGTATAACAGGGAATGCGACAGGAAGCGGAATTTTCTCAAAAATTCTATTCAACAATATCGGAGTGATGGTTGTTTGTTTTGCATTTTCTTTATTTTATTCTTCCGGGGCAATTTTTTTGATTTCTTGGAATGCAAGTGTTTTGGGGGTTGTTGTTGGTCAGGGAGCAAAAAACTTAATGGGTATTCCCTCAATACCATTAGTTTTGCTTTCTTATTTGCCTCATGGAATTTTTGAATTTACTGGATATATTCTGGCCGGAATTGCTGGAGGAATTCTGTCAATTGCTTTAGCAAGGCACAAAGAAAGCAGAAAACACTTTTTGTTTGTTTTGCAAGATTCCTTGTTGTTACTCGCAATGGGAATTATTTTTATTTTCATTGGGGCAATTGTTGAGGTTATAATTATTTAATATTTTTGGGATATATGAAGTTTGCGGAATTTGGGCAAGCGTTAGCGAGCCACACATCTTTGTGTTAGCAGACCCGAGCGAAGCGAGGGCGAGGAAGCTGAAGAGTTCGGGAGCGAGCCAGAAAATTTAATTCCAGTTTTCAAAAAAATTCTTTATTGTTTGTTCTGAAGGAGTATCTTTTACAGAGGTTTCAAAACCAGGCTCATCAACATTCCAAGTATCTATCATAATTCCTTTCAAATTTTTGCTTGCCCTGGCTTTTTCAAAAACATACTCATAATATTTGCTTCTTTTATCTGTTAAATCACAGGAGTTTCCTTCTTCATCGTAGACTTTATTTATCCATAATTCAGAGATAACCCATTGGACACCAGAAGATTTAGAGAGTTGCTCTGCTTTAGAAAAGATTTCATCAACTTTCTGCTTGAACATATCAAAATCGCACATCCCACCAATTAAAACACCAAAATAGTCAAGACAGGATACATTTAACTTTGTGAAATTCCAGTCACCGGCATTTCCTATTTGGTATCCAATCTTTCCCTTATATACCTTTCTTATTCTCGGGACAACATTTTCTTTGAATTCATTAACAATCACAGCAACTGTATCTTCATCAACAGAGAATGGCTGATGCCAAACTAAATGATCTGGCTCATATAATTCAAAATATTCAACCTTATAATCTTCTGCAAATTTGGCCTCTTCAACCAAAATATCCGCATATTCATTCAAAAATTCTTTAACCTCTTTTATGTTTTTAAATTGCGGGTCGCCTTCCGGAGTCCACCAGCTGGAAACCAAGCTTATGGACATTCCGGCATTTTTGGCAGCTAAAAGTTCTTTTATAGTATTTTCTCTCACATCCGGATTTTTTACAAATTCTCCATTTACATACTGAAAACCATCATCAAGAGGATAGGTGTTTGTAGATAATCTTTCTTTGACAAGCAAGTTTTCTTCCAAAAGAATATTTGCTTTTTCTTCTGACAAAGGCCCATGCATAGTGAGCATATTTACATAGACCAATTTTATTTTTTTGTGGTAAATTCTCTCGAATTCCCGTAAGGTTTCTTCAACAGTCCCCCGCAATGGCTCTTGTTCCTCTTTCAATGAAGGAAAAATAAGTGGTTTGAAAATTGATAAAATAACAATAATTACAATAACTGATAAAATAACAATAAATCTTTTTTTCATCTATTTAATTGAATTAATACACATATAAAAAACTTACTATTTGAATAGGTGAGGTCTTGAATTTCTGCTAACTTATGCTGTGAGAAGTTTCCACTTAAGGAAATTTTGGTAAACTTAAAGAGTTGCGAAGAATTCGTGAGCAAGCCAAAAATTTAGATTTGATTTATCTTAAAGAAAGTTCCATCAACACAATTTCTATAACCTTTTGAAGTTGCACAACTTCCACATAATCCAATTCCACACCTTGTTAAAAATTCTATTGAGGAGTATATGTTTTGCGGATTTATATACTTTGCTTCTTTTTGAATTGCAGTTTTTACCATTTGTTCTGGTCCACAATTGATGCAATAGTCTGGAGTTTCACTTTTTATTATTTCTTCTAAATCATCTGTGGCTAAACCCTTTTTACCAACTTCTCCACTTTCTGTAAATAAATACAACTTTTCACAAACATTTTCAAATTTCTCATAAAGCAAGTGTTTTTGATCTTTCGCACCCAAAACAGCTACTGTATTTTTATTTTTCTTAGCAAAAAGATAAAGGCCTGCTATTCCAGTTCCTCCACCAACTAACAAAGTTTTTCCTCTGATTTTTGGTGAATTTCCGTAAGGGCCTCTTATATAAATTGTATTTCCTTTATCTAATTTTGATAAGCAATTTGTAAAATAACCTCTCTTTTGAATTAATAAGGTTAAAGGTTCATCATCAAATACAGAAAATGGTTTTTCTCCTTTTTCTGGTAGCCATGTAAAAATGAATTGTCCTGATTGTGTTTCAATTTTATCATCTAATTCCAAAAGAAATAAATCTTCTGCTAAATTTACCTTCCTTCTTACTTTATATTTTCTATACTTTGTATTTAAATTCTCTTTCAAAAATTTGCTTGCATTATTTGTTCCATTTTCAAGATCTTTTAATAATTCGTGAAAATATTCTTTTATTTCCTCTGTAGACATTCCTGCTAAAGCTGAACCTATTCCGAAATAATTAGCTCCTGCTTTTTTATATTGTTTTATATCTTCTGCAGTTGCTATACCACCGCAAGCAATTATTGGTAAATCCGTTATCTCTCTTATCTTTCTTACACAACTCAATCCAAGCTCAAAAATAGATTTTCCAGAAACTCCTCCAACTTTGTTTGAAAGAACTGGATATCTATCATACAAAAACAACTCAGGACCTTTTGTATTTATAGCAGTTATCCCAGAAACACCACCTTTTATCGCGTATTTTACAGTTTCTTTTATATCTAAATTTGGAGAAACTTTTACAAAAGTCGGTTTCCCTAATGAGCTTACTTCTCTTACAATTCTTTCCACAAGTATTACATCCTGCCCTACAGTTTGGCCATATTTTTTTGAATGAGGACAAGAAATGTTTAATTCAAATCCGTCAGCATGTTCATATAAAATTTCAGCAACTTCTCTAAATTCATTTTCATTAGCTCCAAAAATAGAGATTAGTAAAAATTTGTCATCTGGTAAGGTTATTTTGCTTAACTTTCTTTCAAATTCTTTTGCTCCTGGATTTCTTAATCCAACAGCATTGATAAAAGACATATAATCATATTGAGCAATAATTGGTTCTCTATTTCCTTTGTTTGGCTCTATTCCTACACTTTTTGTTGTTAGTATTCCAATCTCAGGAATTTCATTTGCAATTTTTTCTAAGGTTTGTATCTCTGCTGTGATTATTCCTGAAGGTATAGTAAAAGGGCCACTAATTTCTTTTTCAAAAAGTTTATATCTAATACCCATCATAAAAATTTCAAATAATTTTATAAATTTTCATTTTCAAAGAAGAATATCGGAATTTTTTCTAATATATGGGTTATTAGAAGTTTTGCGAAGTGAAACAATTTTGAGTTTGAGTTGTGGCTTGGATAGAGGATTAATCCAAAAATTTACTTGGAAAGTTTCCACATTGCTCCATCAAAAAATCATGTCTATTCTGAAAAGCTCTTCTAACTTCCGGTAAAACAATTTTTCTATTCCAATCTTTCAATGCTTTTCTAATATTATCTTGCATTAATTCTTCAAATGGCTTTTCAGAATTTTCATACCACCATAAATAAAAAAATGGACCTATTAGATGAGAAGCGCCATCAGCAGAAGAAACTATTTTTACTTCAATTGGTGCAGTATTAAGATCAACTTCCATTTTTTTATTCATTATATCTACATAAGAAATTGCTTTTTCTATAAATTGCTTTGGAAATCCAAGTTCCTCTAGTTTAGCTTTTCCTTTAGATAGAGTTTCTTCATATTGTTTATCAAAATTTAATATTTTTCCATAATCATGAAGCCAAACTAAAGTTAAAACAAGATTTTTATCAGCGTCTTTGTATTTCTCACAAAGTTCCAATGCAATTTTTTCTACAATTTCTAAATGATATTTAACAAACCATTTGTGGTGGATGAAATTAGGATTTTTTGATTTTTCAATAACATGATCTTTAAATTTTTGAATTAGTGTTTCCATTTCCATAATATTAGGTAAATAGGATTTCTATATAAAGTTTGTGAGGCCACAATTCAAATTGAATGTACTCTATCGCAAATATACGAATTTGAGCGAAGATTAAATTTATGTAGAGCAATCTCTAATTGCGGGAGCGTATATTTGCGGTTAGTTGTCCAGTTAGGGTGAGACGAGCAAAACGAAGAGAAAGTTCCGAAGTTGCGCGAAACTACACAGGATATTTAATTTCAAAAATATAAACACCGAAATTTTTTTGTTTCCAGAGAGGATATAAGTTATTATATACTTCTATTGCTTCCTTAATTGAGTTGGCATCTGGGATAAGGAGTTTATAATTTTCTTCACTTAGAGCTTCCGCAAAAGTAGAATATTTTCTTATACCAACTATCTGAGCTTTATATTTTCCATTAAGATAGACATAATCACCAATTTTAAATCTTCTTATATTATCATAACCAACCCTGCCCTCTAAAGTTTTTTTACCTTCAAGGATATAATTGAGATATTTTTGTTTGAGAAACAATCTTCTCATTTTATTTCCCTCACCAAAACTAATTCTTTTTTACCTTCTCTATATTTATCCTGTAATTCTTTTTTTAGTTTAAAATCATACTTTTTAAAGAAATGAAAACTATCTTCTACATCTTCTCCTACAGTTACAGAGATTTCTTTCTTCCCCGATTTTTTAGCATATTCTAAAGCTACTTCAAGAAGGGATTTACCAATTCCTTTATTTAGGTATTCTTCTTTGACAACTAAAGTAGAAAGTTTAACATAATTTTTATCAGGCTTATCAGAAACGGCAACAAGCCCCTCTATTTCTCCATTATCAGCTTCAAATACCCACGCATGCTTGTAATTATACCCAGTAAGCCACTCATTTAAAGCTTTAGTTTGATCACCATACAAAGGCACTAAATATTTATTTGCTAACTCTTCTAATTCTTCTTTGTCTTTTAGTTCTACTTTTCTAATTGGCATAATAGAGACATTTTTTAAATTATCTATAAAATTTTCTTTTTCAAACGCTGCCAAAAATTACACATAATCGCAAATATACGAAATTTGAGCGAAAAAACATAAAGTTAGGTTGATAATACAAAGTTCATCAATTTATAATACAAAATTATTACACTGTTATAATTTTCTAACTAAAACAAATCATTCTTTTATCTTAAACCAACACACTAATCCAATCCCTCCAAGAATATAATCCTCAATCAAAATTCCTAAGGAAAAGGCAATCGCAAGTTCTGGAGGAATTCCGAAATTAGATAAAAGTAAAACCGAAGTTCCTTCTCTTGTTCCAATCCCCGAGATTGAAATTGGTATTAATTGGACAAGAAGTAAAATCGGAGTAATAAGGCAAATTGAAAAATAGGAT